>OMSS01000007.1:0-21145 GCA_900313795.1 uncultured bacterium
AACTTTCTCAAGAAGAATTAAATCTCTAAAATCTCTCAAAACTCTCTCTCTAAATTAAATTCAGCCCTCAAATGAGGGCTTTTTTTTTGAATTTTCGGTAGGGCGATGTCGAGGCGAAGCCCGTGGCAATCCAGCAAAAACGAAAATATTTGATAAATGGTGTAATTGTTTTATTGTCGAAAATCTAAGCAAGAGGGGTAATTTGCAACCATATAAATTTTGATTTAAAATTTCGGTATGTCTATAAATGTAGAAAAAATTTCAGACAATTTCGAAATTTTCGGAAAAATTAAGGCTTTGACAACGAGTGGAAAATCCTTCGCTATTTCGTGTGTAAGTCCGCTTGGTAAGGCATTTTTTGTCCATTCAATATCAAAATACAAAAAACTTTTTTTGGTCGTCGATACTGAGCAAACGGCACTTCGATACAAAAACGATTTAGAGTTGCTGTTTGGGCAAAAATCAGTCGTTTTTCCTTATCAAGAGAGCGGTTTGTATGATGCTAACATTCCGAACATTTATAAATATGCTGAACAGATTTCGATTTTGGAGAATTTTTCCGTCGAAAAAATCGTGATTATGCCATTAAAGGCGGCATTTGAAAAATTTCCGACCCCTGAATTTTTTGCTGAAAATTCAATCAAATTCAAAATCGACGAGGACATTGACGTTGAAAATTTGTCCGAAAAATTAATTTCTTTCGGTTACAAAAAAGTCGTAACAGTTACTGACGCAGGTGAATTCAGCGTTCGAGGTGATACAATAGACATTTATTCTTTGGACAAAAACCCCTTGCGGATTGAACTTTGGGGAGATACAATTACCGATTTGAGGTATTTTGATGCCGAAACTCAACGAAGTGTAGAAAAGACTGACGAGGCAACGATTTTGCCGGTAAGCAAATTTTTACGAAACGAAAATACGAGCAAAATTTTCGACAAATATTATTCAAAAACTCTTAAAGAATTCTTGAAATCATCTAATGACGAGGAAAAAGAGTTTTTTGAAAACAAATACAAAGAGTTGTCGGAATTATTAAAAGAAAATCTTGATTTTGACGGAATTGATTACTATGAAAGCATTTTCAATTCCGTATTAAAAACAGTTTTTGAACTTTTACCGTCTGATTTTACGATGATTTTTGACGAATATAACGAAATTAAGTCGAAATATCATCAAATTGACGAAAATTTCAAGAAGCATTATTCGGACAATTTGAAATTGCCGCAAACTCTTCCGCTCGCTGAGTTTTCGCATTCACAATTTGAAAATTTTGCAAAAACGATAGCAGACAAAAATAAAATTTATTTTGAAAATTTGCTTTCCGAAGAAACGGAAAACGTAAAGTTTATTGAGACGAAAACCGAACTTGCACCTATGTTTTCGGGTAATTTGGTCGAGATGACTGATTACATAATTAAAAAACGTGATGAAAAGTTCAAAGTTGTTATAGCGACTGACTTTCAGGCTCGTGTCGAAGAAATTTTGAATGAGTTCGAAATACCTGTATCGTCAGATTTTGAGCAAGTTTCGGACGTTTATTTAACGAGCAATACGGCATTTGGCGGAAGCGTTATAAATTCTTTCAAATTGGTAATTTTGACGGACAAAGAACTTTTTAATAAGCGTTCTGCTGACGTAACGGTTGCAAAACGAAAATACAGACGGGAAAAACAGGATTTCAGTGACATTAATGTTGACGATTATGTCGTTCACGAAATTCACGGTATCGGGATTTTTAAAGGTCTTTCAAAACTTGAATTTGACGGCGAATTGAAGGATTATTTGACCATTGAATATGCAGGCAAGGATAAACTTTACATGCCCGCTGAGCAAATCGGACTTTTGTGTGTATACAAGGGCTCTGGTGCAATAAAACCGCCACTTTCCAAGATGGGTGGGGCTGATTGGGCAAATATCAAGGCGAAGGTCAAAAAGGACATTCAAGATGTTGCAAAACAACTTTTGAAACTTTATGCAGGGCGAAAAACCGCTGACGGGTACGCTTTTGAGTCTGATACGGTTTGGCAGTACGAAATGGAATCGGCGTTTCCTTACGCCGAAACTCCTGACCAGATGAAGGCTATCAACGACACGAAATCTGACATGGAACTCGATAAACCAATGGACAGGCTGATTTGCGGCGATGTTGGATTTGGAAAGACCGAGGTTGCACTTCGTGCGATTTTTAAGGCGGTAATGTCTGGCAAACAGGCCGCAATGGTAGTCCCGACGACTGTTTTGGCGATGCAGCATTTTGCGACAGCTTGTGAGCGATTTAAGCCTTTTCCGATTAAAATTGCCGTTTTATCGAGATTTCGGTCAAATAAAGAAATTAGAGAAAGTTTTGAAAAACTTGCAGAGGGCGAAATTGACGTTGTCATTGGCACTCACAGGTTATTGCAGGACGATGTTGTGTTCAAAGATTTGGGCTTGCTCGTAATCGATGAAGAGCATAAATTCGGTGTTAATCACAAAGAAAAATTTAAAATGATGAAGAAAAACATCGACGTTTTGAACATGTCCGCAACGCCTATTCCGAGAACTCTTTATATGTCCTTGTCGGGAATCCGTGATATCAGCGTGATTGCGACTGCTCCGACAGAGAGATTGCCCGTCAAAACTTTTGTCAGCGAATTTAAAGAGGACGTTGTCAAAAATGCCATAAACTATGAAATCGAGCGTGACGGGCAAGTTTTCTATCTTTACAACCGTGTAGAAACGATTTTTGAGTTTGCAACTTATTTGCAAAAACTTGTGCCAAATGCACGGATTGCGGTTGCTCACGGTAAAACGGACGGTTCTAAGTTAGAAAAAATAATGTGCGATTTCCGTGACGGACAATACGATATCCTGCTTTGCAGTGCAATCATTGAGTCGGGGATTGATATCAAAAATGCAAACACAATCATAATCCACGATGCGGACAGGTTTGGGCTTGCACAACTTTATCAACTCCGAGGCCGTGTCGGTCGAACGGACAGACAGGCTTACTGCTATTGCCTTTACAAGCAAAATAAACTTCTGACAGAGGACGCTCAAAAGCGTTTGCGGGCAATCAAAGAATTTACAACTTTTGGCAGTGGTTATCAAATTGCACTCCGAGATATTGAAATTCGTGGCATTGGAAATCTTTTAGGCACAAAACAGCATGGCAAGATGGTTTCCGTCGGATTTGACACATATTGTTCATTGCTTGACGAGACGGTGAAAGAGTTGCAGGACATTAAAGAACACAAATTTAAGTCCTCAATCGTCGATATTAACGTCACAGCGTTTATTCCGGACGAATGGGTCGGTTCAAAAGAACAAAAAATGCTTGAATATAAACGGATTTCGGAAGCAAAAACCCCAACGGAACTAGACGAAATTGTCAACGAGTGGAAAGACAGATTTTCAAAACTTGAAGAACCTGTCGAAAACCTTATAAAACTCATAAAACTTAAAATGTCCGCAACGGGTGCCGGAATATCATCGGTGCGTGAAACGGCAGGCGGTATAAGGATTTACTCAGAATATTCTGCTGCCGAAATCAGAATTATTTTGAGCAAATTGCCGTTTGATATAAAAAGAAATATTAAGATGGTGAAACTCCCAAAGGCTTGCAAAGACGGGGAATTCGTCCTAATTTTTAATAGTTCGCATTTTAATTTTGATGAATTATTTAACAAATTGTCGGATTTATTTTATCATATATCTAAGACAATATCGGAATATACCCGAAACTCAAAATAGGAGAAAATAAATGAAATTTAATTCAAAAATAGCGGTAATGTCATTACTTTCAATGATGTTGCTTACAGGTTGCGGTTTCAATGCATCTAAAGATGCTGTAATTATGGTTAATGACACTGCAATTACTAAAAAAGAATATCAAGCAGAATTTAATAAACTTGCTGAAAATCCGATGTTTAAACAAATGGGCGTTAATCTCAAAGATGACGAAAACGGTTACGTTGGTTTGATGCTCAAAGACCGTCTCTCAGACGAACTTGTCGTTCGTGCTTTGTTGGAACAAGCGTTCAAAAAGAATAATATCAAGGTTTCTGACGAAGATATCGATAAAGAATTGAAAAATATTATCGACAAAGTTGGTTCGAAAGATAAATTTAACGAAGTTTTGAAGCAAAATGGAATTTCTGCTTCACAATTCAAGAAGGATTTGAAAGAAGAACTTAAGGTTAAGAAATTGGTTGACCAAATTTCTATGGTAAATATTACCGAAGATGCCGCAAAGAAGTTCTATAACTCAAATCTTGAACAATTCAGATACCCTGACAAAGTAAGAGCTTCGCACATTTTAATCAGTGCTGACCCTGAAAGAATTAAAGAACAAATTCTCGCAAAAGAAGAAAACAAAAAAATGTCTGATGCCGAAGTTCAAAAGGCTGTTCAAGAAGAAATTGCTTCAAAAGCCGCAAAGGCTCAAAAAATCTACAACGAACTCAAATTTGACGCTTCAAAATTTGAAAAAGTTGCAAAAGATGTTTCTGACGATCCGGGAAGTGCTTCACAAGGCGGCGATTTAGGCTACTTTACAAAAGACCAAATGGTTCCCGAATTTTCAAAAGCAGCATTTGCAGCAAAACCGTCAGTCGTAAATCCGCCTGTTAAGTCTGCTTACGGCTACCACATCATCTTGGTAAAAGATAGAATAGCAGCAGGAACAGAACCTTACGAAAAAGTAAAAGGCGAAATTAAAGCATACCTCGAAAACCAAGAAAAAATTAAAGTTTTGCAAACTTATCTCGAAAATGCTAAGAAAGAAGCAAAAATTGAATACGTTGACCCATCATTCAATCCAGAAGCAATTCAAAAACAAATAAAAGAAGAAGTTAAAAACAACCCTGCATTGAAAAACATGCCAGGTGCACCTGTTCAAAAATAGTTAAAATTTTGCGAAAATCCGATTTTCTCGTCGGATTTTCGCTTTTAAAAAGGAAAAATTATGAAAGAACCCGTAAAACAAGAAGATTTGCAACCATTATTGAAGAAATTAAGAGCCGAAGGCAAAACAATCGTAACGACAAACGGCTGTTTTGATATTCTTCACGTCGGTCACGTCAGATATCTTGAGGAAACAAAAAAATTCGGCGATGTTTTAATTGTGGCATTAAATTCCGACGCATCTGTCAGAAGATTGAAAGGGGAAGGTCGTCCGATTAATAACGAAATGGACAGGGCAGAAGTCTTGAACGGGTTGAAGAGCGTGGATTACGTCGTACTTTTTGACGAAGATTCTCCTGCCGATTTGCTCGCAAAAATCAAACCCGATGTTCACACAAAAGGGGCAGATTATACGGTGGAAACTTTGCCAGAAGCAAAAATTATTCTCGAAAACGGTGGCAGACTTGAGTTTATCAAGTTTGTTGAAGGAAAATCTACCACGAACACAATCAAAAAAATAAATGCTCAAAAATAACCGTCATTAAGTTGTTTCAAGTATTGTAAACTTTTTGCATTTTTATTTTCGCAATATTACAATTAAAGAAAATGTAAAATGGAGAAATTGCATGAGATACTATACGGCAGAAGAATTGGCTCACGTTACGGGCGGTATTTTGAACAAAGTTGAAGATGTTAAGGTTTGCAAGTTGTTTCCGCCACTTTTGGCAGATGAAGAAACGCTCGCACTTGCATTGAACGAAGAAGAAATTGCGAATTTGGAAAGAACAAAAGCAAAAATCGCAATCGTACCTTTGGGTGCAGCACCCGAAAACATTACGTCTATTGAAGTTGAAAGACCTCGTCTTGCAATGATGAAACTTTTGACAATGTTTTATGTTCCGCCGACAACGGGAGACGGAATTCACCCGACTGCAGTCGTTTATCCGACGGCAAAATTGGGTCAAAACGTATCTTTAGGTCCGAATGTTGTGGTTGCAGAAGGTGCTGAAATTGGTGATAACACAAGAATTTTGGCAAATGCTTACATCGGCGAAAATACAAAAATCGGTAAAGACGGTTTGATTCATGCAGGCGTAAACATCGGCAAAAACACAATCATCGGCGACAGAGTCGTTATTAATCATGGGGCAAGTATTGGTGCAGACGGTTTCAGTTTCGTAACAGAAACTCCCGATAATATTGAAAATGCTAAGAAAAACAGCGGTGAAATTACTGAAACAAACAAAAATCAAGTCGTATTTAAAATCCCATCACTTGGCGGCGTAAAAATCGGTAATGACGTTGAAATCGGTGCAAATTCTTGTATCGACAAAGGTACAATCGAATACACAACAATCGGTGACCAAACAAAAATCGATAACCTCGTTCAAGTTGGTCACAACTGTAAAATCGGCAACGCTTGTATGATAGTTTCACAAGTTGGTGTTGCAGGAAGTTGCGTAATCGGCGACAGAGTAGTAATTGCAGGTCAAGCAGGTATGGCAGACCACATTTCTATCGGTTCGGATTCAATCGTTATGGCTCAAGCAGGCGTATCGAAGAGTTTCCCCGAAAAATCAATTGTTGTCGGTGCTCCCGCTGTTCCGAGAAAAGAATTTATCAGACAACTTCAAACTATGAAAAAAGCGGAACAACTTATCAAAAAGTTTCAAGCTTATGAAAAAGTTTTGAATGCTGATGTAGAAAACAACGAAGGTTAATCGATGGGAACGCTCAAAAAATCAGCAACATTTTCATCAATCGCCCTAATGACAGGAAAAGATTGCACGGCAACGCTTGAACCGTCTGAGCAAAAGGGTATCAGATACCATTTTCAAGACGGGGTTGTCGAAGGAAACATCGATAATGTCATTTCGACAGACCACTGTGTCGTTTTCGGAAACAAGCAGGTCAAGAAAATAATGCTCACAGAGCATTTTTCTGCGGCGTGTGCGATTTGCGGAATTGATGCACTTGATGTGTATTTGACACATTATGAAATGCCGATTGGGGACGGAAGTTCAAAGCCTTGGGTGGATTTGTTCAAGAAAATGGGCATCACGGGGCAGAAAAAAACTGTTTATCGCATAAAAGAACCTGTTTCATATTTGAATGGTAAAACTCATTGTGTTGTTTTGCCGTCAGATAATTTCAGAATTACTTACGGGGTAAATTACAACCACCCCGAACTCAATAACCGTTGGGTTTCTATGGAACTCAAGGAACTTGATAAAGTAATTGAGGCGAGAACATTTGGATACTTAAAAGAGTTGAAAATGTTGCAATTAATGGGATTTGCAAGGGGTGCACAAGAGGATAACGCCGTTGGAATGACAGATGATGGTTATACGACGGAACTTCGCAGCCAATACGAACCCGTAAGACACAAAATTTTAGACTTAATCGGTGATTTTTCCTTGACGGGAACTAACCCGCTCGATTGGAAGGCCGAAATCATTGTAAAAGAAGCGGGACACACCGTTCATTACAAAACCGCATTAATGCTGAAAGACAAATTAATTAAGGAGTAATCATGTCAGAAGAAGTTATTTCACTTGATATAGAACAAATTATGCAAATGCTTCCGCACAGATATCCGTTTTTGCTTATCGATAGAGTAACGGAATGTGTTACAGGCAAGTATGCGAAAGGTTATAAGAACCTTACGATGAACGAACAATTCTTCCAAGGTCATTTTCCGAACAAACCGATTATGCCTGGAGTATTGCAACTCGAGGCAATGGCACAAATGGGTGCATCAATTTTGTTGACAAATCCTGAATATAAAGACAAGTTCTTTGTTTATGCAGGGGTTGATAAAGCAAGATTTAAGAGCATGGTTCGCCCTGGAGACAGACTCGATATGGAAGTTGAGCTTACAAAGGTTAAAGGTCCTATCGTTAAGGCTCACGGAAAGGCTTTCGTAGGCGACAAACTTGCCGTCGAAGCAGATATGATATTTTCAATGGTATAAAGAAAGCGGGAACAAATGACAATAGATAAAAGTGCAGTAATAGCGAAATCAGCGATAATTCCTGACAGCGTAACTATCGGGCCGAACGTCGTAATCGGTGAGAATGTTGTTTTGGGCGAAAATGTTAATGTCGTTGCGAACGCTTATTTGGAACATTGCGAAATCGGTGATGGAACTACTATTTCTCCGTTTGCAAGTATCGGTACTCCTCCGCAAGATTTGAGTTACAAAAACGAACCGACAAAAACTGTTATCGGTAAAAATTGTTTGATTAAAGAATACGTTACCGTCAACAGAGCCTCGGGCGAAGGCAATGCGACCGTTATAGGTGACAAATGTTTGCTTATGGCATCATCTCACGTTGCTCACAACTGTAAGTTGGAAGATGAAGTAATTATGGCGAATTTGGCAACTTTGGGCGGACATTGTCAAGTCGGATTTGGTGCATTTATAGGCGGTATGAGCGTATTCCACCAATTCGTTAGAATTGGCGAAATGTGTATCGTCAGCGGATTTTCAGCATCAAGAATGGATATTCTTCCGTACTGCAAAGGGGACGGCAGGCCGCCTGTTCCGCACGGAATCAACGTTATCGGCTTGAAACGTCGTGGTTTGACTCTCGAAGAAAGAACAAATCTTAAACACGCTTTCAAAATTATTTGCTCAGGCGAACATACAATCTTGAAGGCAGCAGACATCGTCGAAGACACCATTCCTCAAGACAGATATACGAAGAAATTGGTTGAGTTTATCAGAACGACAAAACGTGGTATCGTTACTCACCCGACTTCTTTCCAATAAATTTTCAAAGGGCGGATTTGTTAAAAATCCGCTCAATTATTATTTGTGCCACAAGAGGATTTAATGAAAAAAAGAACGAAAATATTGATTTCGATGCTTGTTGTTGTGGTATTTTTTATAATTTTCGACATCGCAAGTTATGAAATCGCCAACCGAAAATTCCTGAACGATTATGTTCCGAAAGACCAATGGTCGAGTTATCATTTTCCCGCTTGGTGGGAGAATAAATTCCGTTTTCACGACGTTACAACGATGAAATGGTTTGAGGAGAACGGAGGGGACAAACTTTTCAGACCCGCTGCCGGGCTTGAATATAAGAAATCTCCGATTTGGATTTTCGGATGTTCGTTTGTTTACGGAACGAGTATGGTCAATGGGCATCACCCAGATGAGGAAACTTTTGGGTATATTTTGTCAAAAACTACTCATCGTCCAGTCTATACAAGGGGTTATCCGTCTTGGGGTATTCAGCACATGTATTATCAACTTGAAAAAGGTGATATTTTTAAGACACTGCCAAATCCTGATTATGTCGTTTACGTCTTTATTTCCGACCATGCAAGAAGAATGCAAAAGTTGATTTATGATTTTTGGTCGGACGGTGCATATTTACGCTATGAGGAAAAAAACGGCAAGTTGGTTCAGATTAAACCGATTTTAGAACCTTTATGGAAACTCAATGCCGTGAAAGTTTATCTCACGAACTTGGAATACAAAGTTAGAGCAGCGTATGACAAGCACGAGGAAAATTTTGATTTACTCGAGAAATATTTATTTTCTTCTCAAGAAATTTTGAAACAACACAATCCGAACGTCAAGTTTATTGTACTGAAATACAATGGTGGCGATGGCTTTGACCAATGGTTTCTCGATACCGAACGCTGGAAAGAAATCAAGGATAAGGGTATTATCGTGATTGATGCGGATAAGGAATTGGGGGTTGATTTGAAGGATAAAAAATACCTCGACCCTGACAATTATCACCCGAATTCTTACGCTTGGGAAAAAATTAGCGAAATGCTTTCTAAAAAGTACATTAAATAAAAAATCGCCCGAAGTTCAAATGTTGTTTGAGTTTCGAACGATTTTGTTTGTTTTGAAAAATTTATTCGATTGCTTTTTCTTTGATAGTAAATGCCGAAAGTGCAGCACACATAAGAACGACTGCACCGACCATTAATGCGTATTCAAAGTGGTAATTTTTGCCGAATTCGCAAGAGATTTCGCTATGGTTAATAAACCAAGCGACCAAAGTGCAAACGATGATTTGCGGAGCGGCGATGAAAATGTTGAAAATACCCATTACCGAACCTTCTGAACCCGAACCGATGAATCTTGTGAGCATTGCGAAAGGAAGTGCAAGTGTTGATGCCCAGCCGATACCTGCAAGTGCCATAAAGATGATGATGTGAGTTTGGTCAGTCGAGAATGCGATTCCCGCATAAGAAAGTGACATAATCATCAAAGATACAATGTGGACGGGCTTGTTGCCGAATTTTGATGACAAATAGCCAATAGGCAATGAAACTACAAAGCAAACAAGGTTATATGCCGCAAAACAAAGTGCTGCAAAATTTGTCGCTGTTAACATTCTTGATTCAAATTCTGCTTTTGCCATAGCAGCCGTGACGTCAGGGTTGCCCAAAAGTTGAGAAATGTATGCGATTTTTGTTTGAATATCTCCTGCTCCGATTTCAGGAATTGCCATAACTTTGTGGACGATAAATTGCGTGAAGTAAATATTTACCGCCATAATTGCAATCCATGTGAAGAATTGAACCGTGCAGATTTTGGGAACTTCCGGTGAGCAAGTGAAAAATTCTTTGAAGTTTTGAATGAAGGTTTTTTCTTCCTCAATAACTTCTTCGACAATTTCTTCTGCTGATTCTGCTTTAGATTTTGCAGCAACCTTTTTGACTTCTGTAATCGTCAAGCAAGTCCATAAAGTTGCACCAAAAAACGCAATTGCTGCCATTACAAACTGTGCCGTGTGGCTCATTTGATATCCAAAAAAATGTTCCAAAAACGGTGCTGTACCTGCTGCGATAACCGAGCCGATACCGATTGCGAAACTCAAATAAGAGTTTGCGAGCGAATGTTGTTCAACGGGCATGTTATCTGGGATTAACGCTCTGTATTGACCTTGTGCAGCGTTGACACAAGCGTCGATAACCCAAACCATAATTGCCGCAATAAATAAGCCCGAAAGTTCAGGTAATTGAATACCGAATGTGCTGTTGATGTGATTTACGATATTTCCTGATAATGGGAATAAAACGAGTGCTATTGATGCAAATAATGCTCCGAAAAATAAAAACGGTTTTCTTTTTCCAAAACGAGTATTTGTTTTGTCACTTAATGCTCCTATGAAAGGTTGAACCACCATACCTGTGACAGGGCCAGCAAGCCAAATCAAGCCGAGCAAAAACGGTGATGCTCCCAACTTTTCAACGACAGGGCCGCAAAGAATAATTTCCATTTGCCAAGCAAATTGCAAACCGAAAAATCCAAAGCAAAAGTTCAGCAACTGTGCCGTTGTAAACCGTTTAAGTTTACCATTTTCTTCAGTCATAATTTTCTTCTCCCTACTATTTATTTTTTAAACTGCGAACCATCTGTTTGATAATTTCCTCTGCATCTCCAACAATACCGATATCAGACAATTTCATTATAGGTGCATTAGGATCTTTGTTAACCGATATAATTTTATCACAAGAATTAATTCCTGCCATGTGTTGTGCCAAACCCGAAATTCCAAAGGCAACATAGACTTTCGCATGAATTGTTTTGCCTGTTTGACCTATTTGCATTGAAGAATCGGCAAATCCGGCATCAACAGCCCCTCTTGACGCTCCGACAACACCGCCTGTGAGTCTTGCAAGTTCGAAAAGTCTGTTGAAATTCTCCTTGCTCTTCATTCCTCTTCCGCCTGCGTAAATAATTTCCGCTTTGCTTAAATCGTTGTCCTCGTCTGCATATTCGGGGATTAATTCTAAAATTTTTGTAAAATTCTCTTCATTGTGAACATTTACCCAGTCAAAACGAACCTGAGTGTCTTTTTTGACGGGATTTGGGGGCAATCTGAAAACTCCGGCCCGAACGGTTGCCATTTGGGGCAAAGTTTTGCATAAAATTGTGGCGTTCAATTTTCCACCAAAGGTCGGTCTTGTCGCCTCAAGTTTTTTATCAACAATTTCTAACTCCGTGCAATCCGCCGTCAATCCAGTGTTCAGTGTAGTTGCAACCAATGGTGCAAGTTCTCGTCCTTTAATTGTCGCTCCGAAAAAGACAATATCAGGATTTTCTTTTTTCAAAATTTCAGAAATAGCCTTTCTGTAAAGGTTGGCGGAATATTGTTCAAAAATGTCGTCATTTACAATAATGACTTTGTCCGCACCGTAGTTTGAAAATTCGTCGATAATGGAGTCGTAGTTTTTTCTTTTGCCAACAATTATGACCTGAACTTCACTGTTTTCAATATCTTTAACAAGGTCAGCCGCTTTTGCCGTCAGTTCGAACGAAACGGGGGCGATTTTTTCGTCCCAAGAAATTTCACAAAATACGCTAACTTTGAATTTTTCCATTTTTACCCTTTATATTCTTCGATTTTGCTCAAAAGCAAATCTGCCGTTTCTTTTGCTGAATAGTCATAAACAATCTCGCCATCGTCTCTGCCTTTCGGGCGAAAAGCCTTTTTGACGTACGTCGGAGAACCTTTTAGTCCTGAATAAATTGCATTGAAATTAATATCTTGAGCGTTGTAGACGGGAATATTTGCATCTTGTGCTTTCATTCTGCCCAGAATTTTCGGCATGCGAACGAGGTATTTGCCAGTCAAAACGCAAACAACCGCAGGCAATTTCGCCTCAATTCTTGAGACAAAATCTTCTTCTTGTTTCAAGACGATGATTTTTCCGTCCTCAATTCTTTCAATGGATTTTACATTCGTGACCAAAGAAACGCCCAAATTTTGTGCAAGGCTTGGACCTGTTTGTGCCGTATCGCCGTCGCTTGCGTATTGTCCGCAAAAAATCAGATCGAAGTTTGGACTTTTTTCTTCAATAGATTTCGCCAAAACCCTTGCCGTCGCTGCGGTATCTGATGCTGCAAAAAATCTATCAGTAAGCATATAAGCATTGTCAACGCCCATCGAAATAACCTCTCTCAAGGCACTTTCGGCTTGTTTCGGCCCCATTGAAATTGCCGTGATTTCCGCACCCAAACGGTCTTTCACACGGAGTGCCGTTTCTGTCGCAAAAAGGTCACAAGGGTTGATAACGCTCTCAACGCCATCACGATTGAGGGTGTTGTTCTCCGTCCACTTAATATCAGCGGTGTCGGGGACTTGTTTTACGCAAACAATTATTTTCATTTATTCTCCGATTTTTCCTTATTGTGACAGATTTTTAGGCTTTTTGCAAACCCTACATATCTAATCCGATATCCAAAGGTTTGACACCCGAGTGAATTGCACTCGTTGATATTACATCGGGGTTTATTGCTGCAATTTCGCCAATATTATCGATTGTAACATTTCCGCTGACTTCCACAATCGCTCTTCCGTTAATCAACTCGATGGCATTTTTCATTATGGGAACGGGCATGTTGTCGAGCATAATGATATCAACTCCGCAATCCAATGCTTCTTTGATTTGGTCGTTATTTTCACATTCAATTTCGATTTTGTGGGCGTGTGAGTTGTACGCTTTTGCAAGTTCTACGGCTTTTGTCACCGAGCCTGCACATTCGATGTGATTGTCTTTAATCATAATGCAATCGCTGAGGTTGTATCTGTGGGGAGTACCGCCGCCTGTTCTTACTGAATATTTTTCGAACATTCTGAATCCGGGGATTGTTTTTCTTGTGTCGGCAAGTTTAACTTTCGGATTGTTCATTGCCTTAATGTATTTTGCGGTTTGAGTTGCGATACCTGACATTGTTCTGATGTAGTTCAAAGCGGTTCTTTCGCCTGTGAGCATACATTTTACAGGGGCTGTAATCATCGCAATCATATCACCCGCTTTCATCTCATCGCCGTCATTTTTGTAAAAAACAAATTTTACGTTGTGTGACAACAATTCAAATACCTTTTTTGCAACTTGTCCGCCGCAAAAAATCCCGTCCACTCTTGTTTTGAGATAGGCAGTGACCATTTTGTCTTGCATAAGTGCTTCAGTCGATATATCTTGAAATCCGATATCTTCCATAAGTGCGTTTTTAACGTGTTGTTCAACTAAAAATTCATTTAACATATATTTCCTCGTATTTATCAGTGTTTTTCGTTCTTGTGTAATGTCTTGCGGGTTCGTGTTTTCCCGTGTAATCTTCTCTGAAATGTCCGCCTCTTGATTCTTTTCTTTTGAGTGCAAAATCGACTATCAATTTGGCGATAGTAATCATGTTTCGAAGGTCGAAAGCCTCTCTGTTCGGGCATTTGTCTTTGTAGCCGAAGGCTTCTTCGATTTTTTCAATTTCTTCTTTTGCAAGTTTTAAATTTTGTTCGTTCCGAATAATTCCGACGTATTGCCACATAGCGTCACGAAGATTTTCTTTTAAAACTTTTACGTCAATCGATTTTTCTTCGAGCGGTTTTTCATAAATAGCAATGGTTTTGGCAATTTTTTCATCTTTTTCTTCAATGTTTAAATCAAATTCATTAAGATTTTCATCTTGCAAAAGTTCGGCAATTTCATAACCGGTAACGGCACATTCCAATAGGGAATTGCTTGCGAGTCTGTTTGCTCCGTGCAAACCGGTGCATGCGGTTTCGCCGATGACATAAAGGTTTTTAATCGATGTAACGCCTGTCACGCTTGCTTTTACTCCACCCATCATGTAGTGTGCGGCAGGTGAAACAGGAATGAATTCTGTTTCCGGTTCAATGCCATTTTTTCTGCAAGTTCCCAAAATTGTCGGAAAACGTTGATTTAACTTATCTTTAGGGATAACTGTTGCGTTGAGGTAAACGTTCGGAACATTGTTAATTCTCATTTCGTTGAAAATTGCTCTTGAAACGATGTCACGAGAAGCAAGTTCTAATCTTTCGTCGTATTTTTCCATAAATGTATTGCCGTCTTTGTCCGTCAATTTTGCACCTTCTCCACGGACGGCTTCTGAAATCAAAAACATATTTTCTTCAGTCTTTGCCTTAAAAGCGGTCGGGTGAAATTGAACAAACTCCATATCTTGCATAACCGCACCGGCACGGTATGCGACAGCCATTCCATCTCCTGTTGTGACAGAGGGGTTTGTTGTGTATTTATAAAGTTGTCCACAACCGCCTGTTGCGAGAATTACGGCATTTGAATAAAATGTCTGATATTCGCCCGTTTCATCGTCAAAAGCAATAACGCCACGGCATACACCGTTTTTGTCGAGCAAAAGTTCTGTTATGATTGTGCCTTCGAGTACGTCAATATTATCTTTCGCAAGAACGTCATCGGCAAGAGCTTGTTCGATGAAAAGTCCCGTTGCGTCTCCGCCTGCGTGCAAAATTCTTCTTACGCTATGTGCACCTTCTTTTGTAAAGCAAAGTTCGCCTTTTTGGTTGCGGTCAAATTTTACACCGTGTTTGAGCAAATCTTTGATAACCTTTTCACTATTTTTTGAGATAAATTCGACAACGTCAGTATCCGAAAGTCCGGCACCTGATTTTAATGTGTCTTGAACGTGCAATTTTACTGAGTCTGCCGGATTTTCCTTCATAACGCTCACGATACCGCCTTGAGCGTATCTTGAGTTAGATTCTTTAATTTCCGATTTTGTGATGACTAAAATCTTTTGTTTTGCGTTTTTTAATTCTGAAAGTTTTAATGCTGCAAAAAGACCTGCAACTCCGCTTCCTACAACGATTGCCGTATATTCTGCTGATTTCATTTTCAAAACCCTCTTTTTATTGCTCTAAACATTGAGATTGCTGATTTTATAATACAATAAAAATTATTACAATAAAAACAATTTTTTTGATTGTGATATAATTTTTTCAGGTGAGAAATTATGATGGAAAATTTATTATCCTTTTTGCCCGATTTCGTGCAAGATGCGGTCATTGACAGTGTAAGTTTAATACCATTTTTGTTTGTGGTATTTGTTTTTATTGAACTTTTCGAAAATTATTTTGCGAAAAAAATCATTTGGCTTTTGAAATATTCGGAAAAAATTGGGCCTGTCATTGGGGCATTGTTTGCAATCATTCCGCAGTGCGGATTTTCGATTGTTGCATCTTTGCTTTACGTCAAAAAATTTATCTCAATCGGAACGCTTTTGGCGGTTTACATCGCAACTTCCGACGAGGCAATCCCGATTTTGCTCGCTAAGCCGAATGAATTTATGACGGTTGCACACATTATTGTGTTGAAACTCATTCTTGCAATAATGGTGGGCTATTTGACTGATTTCTTTGTGAAAAATCAACAACTTCAAACTGCACATGAAGACTTAAAAGAAACCGAACAAGAGGTCGAACATGAGCATGGCTGCTGCAATCACAGTATTCACGAAAGCAAATTAAAGTCGGTAATTCTTCACCCGATTAAGCATACTTTGATTATTTTTGGATTTATTTTGGCGGTTTGCCTTTGTCTTAATTACGCTTTCGAGATTTTTACGCAAGAAAAAATCGAAGCGGTTATGCTCCAAAATTCTCTCTTACAACCGGTTATTGCAGGCATTTTTGGGTTAATTCCGAATTGTGCAGTGTCTGTTCTTTTGACTATGATGTATTTGCAAGGCGTTTTGAGTTTTGGTTCAGTTATTGCGGGGCTTTCATCCGGGGCTGGTTTGGGACTTTTGGTGTTGCTTAAAAAGAATGAGGACAAAAAAAATACGGCACTTGTAGTCGGAATTCTTTTAGCCGTAAGTGTTTTGGCTGGAGTTGTTTTACAAATTTTTGTTCATTAGAAAAAATTTAAATAAAGAGAAACTCCTCTTTCGAAGAGGAGTTTTTAGTTAATTAAATACGTTTAATTCGTCGCAAATGCACGATTGATAGTCCATTCCGAGTGGATCGCCTAAAGTTCCGACGCAGCCGCAGAAATTTTCGCCTTCCTCATCATCTGTGCAGTCGCAATTCAAACAATTGCAAGTGTTGTAGAAATATTCCTCTGGTATCCCCAAAATTTCGATACGATTTTCGTTTTTACAAGCACAAACATTTTGGAGTTCGACCTCCAATGGATTATTCGTACATTCGTTGTTTTTCTCTTTCATTCCTTCCACCTTTCTAATTAAAGGATATTAGTCTTTTCGAGGTTTATCATCGGAGAGGAGAGGGGTGTTTTAGGCGCAAAATTTTTCAAAAAATTAACAGAATGAGCAATTTTTCCCAAAACAAAAGCCGACTTTTGTCGGCTTCAATCTCAACTTATGTATGAAAATGGTCTTTCGACCTAACTCTCAACTACGCTTTTTCGGCTTTTTCAGCCTCTTGTTGTTCAATTACGGCTTGCGTTTCTGCGTGAATATCAACTTCCTTGCCTGCCTTTTTAGCATCACGAAGTTCTCTTAACTTATCGGCAGAAAGAACCGTCAATTCCATTACGCCGTTTGATTCTTTTGATAAAGTCTTTTTAATGTCTGAAGGATAAATGTCATAATTTTTCGGAAGTTTTCCGTCGACAATCAATCCTTCAACGTGTTCAATGTGCTTTTGTACCATTCTCGGGTACTCAGGGTGAACTTTGAGCCATTCTGCATAAGACATATTGCCTCTCGGGTTGTTGCAACCTGCACATTCTGCAAGGTAGTTTGCAGTGTTATTAGGTCCGCCCAATGAGTGCGGGTGAACGTGTTCTGCTGTTGTCATTGCCGTTGAGTACAATCTGTGTGCAAATTTTTCAGGTGCGTTTGCGTATTTTTTATAAATAGCCATAACTGCACTTCTGTTTTCGGGTAAATTCATTGCGGTATCTTCGATTGCACCATAATCTTCGGCTGAAAGATTCCCCTTCATACCTTGTAACATTGTTGTAAATCCGATTCTGTCAAAATCATCACCGTCTTCAATGCCCTTAATTGTGGTTTGAATGAATTTGCTGATAGGTGCGTCGTAGCCTGCTTTTTCAACACTCTTAACGTAAGTTTCACCTAAAACACCTCGACAATATTTGTCAAAACGTTGTGGCAAATCTTTTTGTGATGCTGTTATGCCGTCTGCAAAAGTCATATCCGTTCCTTTTACAGCATCAGCAATCATAAATGCTGCCGTTCTTTCAGCAGTTCTGAAATACTTCTCTTCTTCCTTAATAGTCTTAGCCAACTCGTCGCCTTTGTGTGCGAGCAAGTGCTGTTCGTGTTTATAGATGTCCTCTTTGCGGAGCATCAAATCTCCGCAACAACAACACGGTACATCTTCGATTTTCTTAATGGCAAAGTTAGATGTGCTGCAGTTTTGACCCTTGAAGGAAATTCCACCCAAAAAATAACTTTTTAACGCTCCGTTATCGTTATTTAAAGCAGGAGCCTTAACTTCGATAGGATTCGTCGTACGTTTTTCTGATGCTTTCGGACTTATGGGTTGCGTTGTAATTGTACTTACTGCCGAAACGGAATTTATCATCATAACTGAAACACACTTTCTTTACACACTTGTTCCTCTTTAAGGATTCTCAAACATGAAAATTGCCTTTTTAACTAAAATCATTAAGATATGTAAAGTGCTGTTTCAGCATAGGGTCATGAAAGATTTGGGATTGTTGAAGTTCGGGGTTGTTTGTTGTAAATTGGGGTTGCATTTTGGGATATGGGAATGATTTCGCAATTTTATTTGTCTTAAATTAGCATTGCGATTTTATTTGGGAATTATGCTGCCAATCTTGCAATTTTTGTTGAAATTGTTGTGATTGCGTTGGTATTATTGGTTTTTATGGCTGTGAGGTATGCTTTATCAAGTAAGTTTCTTGCTTTTTTAGCGTTGCCGACGCTTGCCATAATTTCTGCTGCCGAGATGTAGTTTTCGATTACATTCTTTTTATCTTTTGCTGCATCGTAGGCTTGGGTTGATTTTTTCAAGTATTGAAGTGCTTTTGCGTCATCATTTAAGTATTCGCTGACTTGTGAAGAACGTCTGTAAGAATAACCCTTAACCTTTTCGTCGTGGGTTTCTTCGGCAAGTGAGTTTGCCATATTTGCATAAGTGTAGGCATTTTTCTTGTCATAGAGTTCGCCTTGAATGTCTGCAAGGTTGTTCAGTGCTTTGACTTGGAGTGGCAAGTTTTCTGATTCGCCGGCATAGCCTATGGCTGAGAGCCAATGTTTTTGGGCTGGTTCGATTAAGCCAGCTTCGTCATAAATCTTGCCTGATTTCATGTAAGATTTTGCGATTAAATTTTCGTCTGTTGCCATATCTGCGGCAATTTTATATCCTTTTAACGCTTGTGAATATTGACCATTTTTATTATACAAGTCGGCAGTTTCGTAATAAATCATCGACTGCATTTTTGTATCTTCGGTTTGTTGTGCGTAATTTAATGCCGATTTTAAGGCAATCAAGGCTGTTTTAGTATCGCTTTCGCTTGCAGAGCGTTTTGCTTGAATGAAAAGCGATTTCATTTTTTCATCTGACGGAATGTAATTTCTGTTTGTCGATTGAACGGCTTGTTCTTTTACTTCCGCCTTAACACTTTCGCCTCTTGATTCTCTTAACTTTTGTGCCTCTTGTTCTTCGCTTTCGAGGTGAAGTTTCATTTCTTCGTTGATGGCATTCGGGTCTGCTTTGTAGTCAATATTTTGTAAGAATAAAGCGTCCACCCAATTTTCGACAACGTTTGATTGGGTGTTCAAAGTCTTTGAAATATAACCGTCAAGAACTTGCGAAGCGTTTTTCAAGTTCGATTGAATAATCTTTTTATTCGGAACTTCTTTTTCCGCTTGAGTTTGAATTAAATCAAGATATGCTCCGACTTCTTCCGTAATGTCTTTCGGTGCACCAACAGCGTTTGCAGTGCTTCTAAAGTCTGTCAAAATTTGTGAAACATTAATATTTTGTGCATTGGGATTAACAGCATTCAAACCGACCTTTTGCGGTTGAACAGCGTTGTTTTGAACATTTTGTTGATGTCTTTGGATTTGTGCTTGATATTTTCTATACCCAGGCAAACTGTAACTCGTCGGACGTACATTTTGTCCGCCGCCTCTTTGAAAATTGTCACCACGATTCGATTGCTCTTGTTGCGGGGTTTGCTCTTCCTCGCTCTTGCGTTGAATCTGCTTAGGCTTTACCTGCGTGTATGGCTTGATATATGCGGGGTATACTCCGTTATACATTCCCTGTCCTTTTTATATCCCAAATCTTACTCTTTGATTATCCGATTTACTCTCGTCTCTTTCAAGCGACTTTTTGCGATTTCAACTATTTAGTGTATTAATAATTTATTTTTAAAAGTCATATTTTTTCTCCTAAAACCCATGCCACAAGTATATTTGACCTTGTTTACAAAAGTTAACAATATGAAATAAAAAAGACAATTTTTTCGCTGTGAAATACTTTATTAAAGCATAGAGAGTTATTACAGGAGAGATTAAATGTCGTTCGTTAGCAACGGTATGGCAGCATTTAACAAAATGCTATCATCATCACAATCGAATACTTCAGATATCGACTTTAACGATACGTCTTATGATCCCATTCTGGATTTTAACTTCGAAAATAAAGCCGTAAATGATTTCATAAAGAAAGCAAACAAAACCACCAACCCATTCGATACAAGTTTCTGGGATGAAAGTAACCTCAAAAATATAACCCCAAAGAAAAATCAAACAGTAATAAGTTTGTTCGGCTCAGGTGATGTTGCAGCGGTCAAACCGTCCGACACAAATAATAACCCTATAGAAAGCAATTCCTCAACCCAAGAATCCATCTTTAAAGGAATAAAGATAAATCAAGGTACGGGCATGTCCAAGGGCGGTAGGAGTACACATAAACTCGATTTCCAATATTAATAAACAGGATTTGATGATTTCAAACCCTGTTTTTTTATTTTTTTATTTGCAAACTTTTTTAAAAAAGCACTTTGATTTTTTAAATGTTTGAGTTAAACTGTTCTTGGACAAGTAAATTTTGTCTTTAAATGAACAGAAATCTAAATATTTCATAAAGGTGGGTGAAACGGAACCGTTTAGATTAAAGCCTTTTTGTTGTAGGAAGATGAAAGTTCAAAAACTTATCGTAATGTAATCGCAATAGGCAAGGAAAACGGAACCGTTTTTGATAAAGCCGAACTGCGATGCAGAACGAGAGGTTTTTTTAAACAAATTCATAAACAAAAATCGGAATGTAGCGCACGAGGCGAGAGAAACGAAGCCGTTTCCAATTAAAACCAAACTGCGGTACGGGAAGAAAAAACAAGTTAATAAACAAAAATCGGAATGTAGCGCAGTTTGGTAGCGCACTGTGTTCGGGTCGCAGGGGTCGCAGGTTCAAATCCTGTCATTCCGATTTTTTTTGTCTAAAAATATACAAAATAAAAAAGAGGTTCTAAAAAGAAC
>OMSS01000007.1:21162-53845 GCA_900313795.1 uncultured bacterium
TCTTTTTTAATAAAAGTTGTTTAGGGACTTTGCCGTGTCCCTTCATAATTCTAATTAAGCAAATGAGCAGAAACCACCTTCTGAAGATGAATCTGATGCAAGACTGCCCGCACTTTCACCGAGGAATGCAACGCTACCTGCTGTTTCGCCAGTAAACGCTAAACTTCCTGCCGACTCACCGGTAAAAGCCAAACTGCCAGCCGTTTCACCATTCACAAATGCCAACGAACCTGCACTTTCACCCAAGAATGCTAAACTACCTGCTGTTTCAGCATTGAATGCCAAGCTGCCTGCCGTTTCTGAATTATGATTAAAATTATTATTTGCTGCTGAGTTATTGTTTCTATTCAAAGAAGCATTGTTTCTTCCTGAACCCATCGTGAAATGTCCGAATGATGTAAAACCTAAACCCATACTCTGTCCCTCTATCAATTACGATATACAACTCTCTCAGTTTTTGTATATCCCTTACATATATATAAAAACATTTGGGAGGGTGGCAATTTCAACATGTTCTTAAATTGTTACATTTCGCAACAATTATTGAAACATTTGTTATTGTTTTAGCCCTTCTGCTACTGAGTCGACGACTTTCGGGTTTAAGGCATCAGGAATGATGAAATCTTTTGAGAGTTCATCTTTGCTTACGACATTAGCAAGAGCCTTGGCACAGTTAAGTTTCATCTCCGGAGTAATTTTTTTGATGTTATATTTTAAAAGACCTTTAAAAACTCCCGGGAAGGCGAGGCAATTATTAATTTGATTTTTAAAATCGCTTCTTCCTGTCGAAACGACTTTTGCACCTGCTTTTTCGGCAATTTCGGGCATGATTTCAGGAATCGGATTTGCGAGGGCAAAAACGATTGGGTCATTTGCCATATTTTTAATGTCGTTTTCGTCAAGCAAATTCGGGGCTGAAACGCCGATGAATAAGTCTGCACCCTTCAAAACTTCTTTAAGTGAGCCTGTCTCCATATTTTGATTGGTCAAGTTTGCCATTTCGATGTGGTTAGATTTTTGGTTATTTTGATTTTTAGCCAAAGCACCTTCTCTGTCACACACTATAAGGTTTTTCGCCCCTGCTTCGAGGAGAAGTTTTGCGATTGTGCAACCTGCTGCACCGGCACCGGACATTACGATTTTAATTTTGTCCAAATCTTTTCCGACAACTTTCAATGCGTTGATAATGCCTGCCGTTACTACGATTGATGTTCCGTGAGCATCGTCGTGAAAAATCGGAATTTCAAGTTTTGTACTGAGTTTTTTCTCGATTTCAAAACAATTTGGAGCGGTAATGTCCTCTAAATTTATTGCAGAGAAAGAGTTTCCGATTAATTCGACGATTTTGAC
This sequence comes from uncultured bacterium, assembly GCA_900313795.1. Taxonomy (GTDB): domain Bacteria; phylum Cyanobacteriota; class Vampirovibrionia; order Gastranaerophilales; family Gastranaerophilaceae; genus RUG841. The sequence continues at coordinate 22,513 of OMSS01000007.1, forward strand.
GAATTTTTCAATATTTTGTTCTTTTACGCAAATTGGAATTGCACTCAAATCCGCCAAAGACGAGAATAATACGGATTTTCCTTCCATAACTGGAAGTGCCGCAAATGCTCCAATATTGCCCAAACCTAAAACTGCCGAACCTTCTGAAATTACCCCAATCGGCTTGATATGAGGTTCTTTTGTGTAAATCGATTCAATAGAGCCGCCTGACATTTTTCGCAAGGTCAAAGATTGTTCGCCCAAAGTGCCTGAAAGTTTGTTCAAATCAGGGATAAAGGCATTTTTTGATACGCAAAGGAAAAATTCTTTCAAATTGTCGGTTTGTCCTTTGAGGACGGGGATGTCAATGTCGAAAGAAATATTTTGAACGTATTCACTTAAAAGGCTCAAATCCATTGCTCCAAAAGTTGGTTCAAGATTTTCGACGACAAATTTTATTTCGTCAGGATTTTCCGTGTTAATTTCGAGCGGAACGGCATCGATGTTGAGTGCATTTTTAAGAAATTCAGCACGTTTCAAGGATTTTTTATATTCAAAAGCAAATACCCCGACGGTATTTTCTCGATTGGTGTAATCGAAGGCTGTACTTTGATTTTCAACGATTTCCAAACAAGCAGCGGCGACCCCTGGTGTGTAAACGACCGCAAGCGAGTGTTTGTCGGTAACTTTAACTTTTGGAACAAATTTTAAGCCCATTTTTATCTGACCTTATTTTCAGTACCAGCAAGAAGTCTTTTGATATTTTCTCTGTGAAGATAGATGACGTAAACCGCACCTATGGCACAATATACAACGTATGCAATCGGTTGATTAAATAGAAACATTAAAATCGGCGAGAGTGCAAGTGCAATGATTGAGCCTAATGAAACGTATTTTGAGGCGTAAGTAATGATTGCCCAGATTAATGCGATAGAAAGACCTACTGTCGGAGAGAGGGCGAGGATTGTGCCAACGCCCGAAGCGACTGACTTTCCGCCAGTAAATCCGAGATATATCGACTTGCTGTGACCGAGAAGCACGCACGCTGCTGCGATGACTGCCGTAAGTCCTGAATTTGAGTGGAGGTAAGGCACGAAATTGGCTATCATTACAGGGATTGCACCTTTGAGTGCATCAAGCAATAAAACGATGAAAAACCATTTTTTCCCCATAACACGTTTTACGTTTGTCGCACCTGTCGAACCGCTTCCGACTTGGCGAATGTCTTGTCCTGTCGCTGATTTGACGATTAAGTATCCTGTCGGGATTGAGCCGATTAAATATGCTACAATCGCTGCTATTACTACTTTTATAACCAATGTTGTTATCATTTTTCTTTATCTCCTTTTTCTCTTACACTGAGTCTTATGGGAGTACCAAAGAAGCCAAACGCTTCTCTCATGCGGTTTTCGATGTATCGTTTGTAACTATCTTTGAGCAAATCTTCTTTGTTTACAAAAAGTGCAAACGAAGGCGGTGCAACCCTAACTTGGGTTGTATAGTAAATTTTTAAACGTTTATTTTTGACTGTATCCGGCGGCACCATTGCGTATGCGTCCGCAATGACTTTGTTAAGAACGCTCGTTGAAACTCGTTTTGTGCATTGTTCCCAAACTTTTTTAGTTTCCTTGTAAATGCTTACGAGACGTTGTTTTGTGACTGCACTGATGAAAATTTTCGGTACATAGTGCAAGAATGGAGCATCTTGTTCAATTTCTTTTTCAAATTTATTAATTGTTGATGATTGTTTGTTTTCGACCAAATCCCACTTGTTAATCGCAACAATCATGCCTTTTCCGGCCTCAATTACGATAGATGCAATTTTTTTGTCTTGGTCTGTCATACCGTCAGTGGCATCAATTACTAAAATCGCTACATCACAGTCTCTGATTGCTTTTATGGCTCTTGTTACGGCAAATTTTTCAACACCCCAATCGACTTTGGCTTTTTTTCTAATTCCTGCCGTGTCGACCAAAATAAATTCTTCTTTTTCGTAGTGAACGGTTGAATCGATTGTGTCACGGGTTGTTCCGGAAATGTCTGAGACGATACATCGGTCTTTGCCCAAAAGTGCATTGACGATGGAGGATTTGCCTGCGTTAGGCTTTCCGACAATCGCAATTCTAATCGGTCGATTTTCGACTTCTTCCTCTTCGGTTGGTGCTTCAAAATCAGATGTTACGGCATCTAAAAGGTCTCCTACGCCGCCTGAGCCGTGAAGTGCTGAAATTGGAAAAGGTTCGCCCAAAGAAAGAGAGTAAAATTCTGCCGCATAAGAGTTTCTTTCGGCTGAATCGATTTTGTTTACCGCAAGGTAAATCGGTTTGTCACTTCTTCTTAAAATGTTGGCGATATCCTCGTCAATCGGCGTTACGCCGTCTTTTCCGTCGGTCATGAAAATAATTTTGTCCGCTTCTTCGCAGGCGATTTTTGCTTGAGCGAAAATATTAACGGGAATGTCCTCTTCGTCGGACGGAACGATACCGCCCGTGTCGATTACAGTGAAAACTTTGTCAAGCCATTGAACGTCGAAATATTTTCTGTCACGAGTTACTCCAGGGGCATCGTCCACGATAGAGTGTCTTGCTCCTGCAAGTCTGTTGACGAAGGTCGATTTTCCGACGTTTGGTCTGCCGATTATTGCTACGATTGGTTTTTTAGCCATTTTTGTTTCCTTTAAAATCTCTAAAAATATTTTATTACAAAAATAGAAATATTGAAATATATGAGCGATTTTTGAGATTTTTGCTAAACTCAATGGATTATTTTTTGTGTTTTTTTGGAAAAAATAAAAAAATATTGTATAATTCATTTGTTAAGATTTGGAGAAGTCGATGAGCAGGGCGAAAATTTTATTGGAAAACGGGACGGTGCTTGATGCCGAAGCCAATCTTAACGATAAAACTGTTCTTGGAGAGTTGGTCTTTAATACTGCAATGACAGGCTATCAGGAGATTTTGACCGACCCATCTTACGCTTCTCAAATCGTTGTTATGACATACCCTTTAATCGGCAATTACGGTGTGGAGAAAGAGTTTGCGGTGTCTAAAAAAATTCAGGTCTCCGCTTTTATTATAAAAGAAAATTCTGAAACTCCGCTTGATGGTGTAATGTCGCTCTCTGACTATCTTTTGGCGAATGATATCCTTTGTTTGAGCAATGTCGATACGAGAAAGATTACGAAAATTATTCGCTCTACAGGGAGCATAAATTGCTTGATTACGACGGACGAAATTACCGATAAACACCGCAAAATGCTTGCAGAATATGAGTTTCCTAAAAATGTCGTCGAACTTTCATGTGAAAAGAAAACAGAAAAATTTCCTGCAGTTGGGAAGAAAATTGCAGATTTTGCACTGATTGATTATGGCGTAAAATCAAGTATAGTCGAGCAATTACAACTTTCTGGTGCTGATGTTACGGTTTTTCCTTATGATGTTTCTACTGAAACAATTTTGGACGGAAACTTCGATGCCGTAATGCTTTCCAACGGTGCAGGCAATCCCAAAGATGTCAATATTGAAACTGTAAAAAATTTAATCGGAAAACTTCCGATTTTTGGAATTTGCCTTGGTCATCAACTTTCGGCACTTGCTTTGGGCGGTGATACATTTAAACTAAAATTCGGTCATAGAGGGGCAAACCACCCGATAATTAATCTTGAAACAGGGAAGGTTTTCATTTCTTCGCAAAATCACGGATTTGCGGTGGACGAAAAATCTTTACCTTCGACCGCCACAATTACACATAAAAACGTCAATGATGGTACGGTGGAAGGTTTCTGCGATAAATCGAAAAAAATAACTTGTGTCCAATTTCACCCCGAAGCCACCCCAGGGCCGGAAGATGCAAGAGAAATTTTCCAAAATTGGGTCAAGTCCGCAAGCAGGGAGAATGTCCATGCCTAAAGACTTGTCGATAAAAAAAATTATCGTTATCGGTTCAGGGCCGATTATTATAGGGCAGGCGGCTGAGTTTGATTATGCCGGTACGCAAGCCTGCAAAGCCTTGCGAGAAGAGGGCATCGAGGTAGTTCTTCTCAATAGCAACCCTGCTACAATTATGACGGATGATGACGTTGCGGATAAGGTTTATATTCAGCCGTTGAATGTGAATTCGCTTGAATACATCATTGAGCGTGAACGCCCTGACGGGATTTTGGCTGCAATTGGCGGTCAAACGGGCTTGAACTTGGTTACAGAGGCTTGCAATGATGGCATTTTGGACAAATACAACGTTCGTGTTTTGGGAACATCGATTGATGCGATTCGAAAGGCTGAGGATAGAAAAAGTTTTAAAGATTTAATGTCGGAAATCGGCGAACCCATTGCAAAGAGTGAGATTGTGGACAATCTTGATGATGCAGTAAAATTTGTCCAAAAAATTGGTTATCCGATTGTAATCCGCCCTGCATATACTCTTGCAGGCACTGGTGGTGGAATTGCACACGACGAGGACGAACTCAAATCGGTCGTTTATCAGGGACTTACTGCAAGCCCGATAAGTCAAGTGCTGCTTGAAGAATCGCTCCTTGGCGACAAGGAAATCGAATTTGAGGTCATGAGGGATTCGAACGACACTGCAATCACGGTTTGTTCTATGGAAAACGTTGACCCTGTTGGAATTCACACGGGAGACAGCATTGTTGTTGCACCTGCACAGACTTTGACAGACAAGGATTATCAAAAACTCCGCTCGGCATCATTGAAAATTATTCGTGCATTAAAAATTGAAGGCGGTTGCAACGTCCAGTTTTCATTTAACCCTAAAACAAAGAAATATGTGGTCATTGAGGTAAATCCGAGGGTTAGTCGTTCGTCGGCACTTGCTTCGAAAGCGGCTGGTTATCCGATTGCAAAAGTTACGGCGAAAATTGCTATCGGCTTGCAATTACACGAAATTTGTCGTTGTGAAAATTCCGAAGTGGCCATTTGACAAATTTGGTTACGCTGATAGAAAATTGGGTACGCAAATGAAGGCTACGGGCGAGGTTATGGCGATTGACCGTTCGTTCGAAAGTGCATTTTTGAAGGCACTCGTTTGCCTCGAAGGCTCTGTCATTGGATTCAGAAGCGAACAGCACGAAAAGATGAGTCGTGAGCAACTTGTTGAAAAATTGAAAATTGCTGACGATGGTCGAATTTACGCAATTTCAGCCGCTTTGAGAAAGGATTTTTCGGTCGAAGAACTCCACAAATTGACCCAAATCGACAAGTGGTTTTTGTATAAATTTCAAAATATTATTAAAACAGAAAGAAAACTTCATACGGAAGAATTTTCGGTAGAATTGCTCAAAATGGCTGAATCTATGGGTTTCACGGACGAGGAAATCAGTTTGCTTACGGGTAAGCCGAAATTCATTATCGACACCCTCAGACGGGCACATAATATTTACCCTGTCCACAAAATCGTCGACACCTGTGCGGCAGAGTTTGAAGCCCAAACGCCTTACTATTATTCGACTTATGAGGACGATGATGAGAATGTTGTTTCTAACGATGAAAAAGTTGTCGTAATCGGTTCAGGCCCTGTCAGAATCGGTCAAGGCATTGAGTTTGACTACTGTTCTGTCCATGCAATTCAAGGAATTAAGGAAAATAATTGCGAGTCGATTATCATTAACAATAACCCTGAAACCGTAAGCACTGACTTTGATATCGCCGACAAGTTATATTTTGAACCTTTGTTTATTGAAGATGTGAGCAATGTTTTGAGGCAAGAGTTGCCGAAAGGTGTAATCCTGCAATTTGGTGGACAAACGGCACTTAACCTTGCACCGAAACTCTCAAAGCGTGGCGTTCCGATTTTGGGTACATCAGTCGCTTCAATCAATGTCGCTGAAGATAGAAAACGTTTTGAAATGTTGCTTTCCGAATTGAAAATCAAACAACCCAAAAGCACTGCAGTAACTAAGATTGAGGAAGCCTTGAAGGCTGCGTCAAAAATCGGCTACCCTGTTCTTTTGAGACCCTCATACGTCACAGGCGGACGTGCAATGAAAGTCGTTTTCAACGACAAAGAATTGATTGAATATATGCAACAGGCAGTTCAAATTTCACCCGAATACCCGGTGGCTGTTGACCAATACATCGAGGGCAAGGAATTTGAAGTTGATGTTGTTTGTGATAAAAATGATATTTTAATCCCCGGAATTATGGAGCATATTGAGCGTTCGGGCGTCCATTCGGGCGACAGTTTCTGCGTTTATCCGCCCCAAACTCTTTCTGATACGGTGATTAAAAAAGCACTCGATTTTTCGAAAAAAATCGCCCGTGCTTTGCAGGTAATCGGCTTGATGAACATTCAATTTATCGCAAAAGGCGATGATGTTTATGTTATCGAGGTTAATCCGAGAGCATCTAGAACAGTTCCGATGATGAGTAAAATTACAAAAGTTCCGATGGTCAAACTTGCTATAAACATTATGTTTTCAAAGAGTTTGAAGTCTCAAGGCTACGGTAGCGGCTTGCTCCCGAAATCGAATTTGGTTGCGGTTAAAGCCCCTGTTTTTTCGTTCCAAAAACTCACGGACGTTGACATTGCACTCAATGCGGAAATGAAATCGACGGGCGAGGTTTTGGGTATCGATAATTGCTATGAAAAGGCACTGATTAAGGCGTTTATGGCGTCAGGTACTCCTTTTGTCGAAAAAGGAAAAGTTCTCGTTTCGATTAGAAAAAAAGATTTGGAAGAAAGTATTCCTGTTGTCAAAAAGTTGCAATCGCTCGGATTTACCGTGATTGCAGGTGATTGCAACAAAAAATTCTATGATGAAGCGGGTGTAAATGTCGATTTAATTGATAAATCAAATACTGTAGAAATCGCACGACAAATTAAATCGGGCGAAATAACAATGATTTTCAATTTGCCCGAAAAGGACGGCAATACAAACGCTCCCGACTTTAAACTCAGAAAATTATCCGTCGTTTACAAAAAACCATGCTTTACTTGTCTTGATACAATAAGAGAGTACCTAAAGGCTTGGGAATACAGGCTTTCAAACCCTGAACTCGACTACAAAACCATAGAAGAATATATAAAATAATGGAAAAATTCGTTCACTATTACATACCACTAACGTTGGATTATATCGGCTCATTCGCCGCAACTGCACTCGCTACCGCACTCATCGAGACTTTTTTCTTTTGGCTTATCGGCTACAAAAAGAAAGGCTTTCTCCCATTTGTATTTGCTGTAAACATCGTCACAAACGTCGTTTTGAACGTTTCACTCTCATATTTGCCAAAAGCAAAAAACTACGTTCTCTTGGGTGAGTTAATCGTCGTTTTGGTCGAAACCTTCGCATTTTGTGCCTTCTTACGTCCTAAATTTAAAGAAAGCATGCGGATTTTAGCCTTAACCTTGTTCGCAAACCTAATCACCTTTGCCACAAGCATAATATTTTTCTATTTAATTCATTAAAAATTTAAAATGCTTGACATTTGTATTTTTATACTCTATAATGAGAACAATTCTCATTATCATTATTAAAAAAGAAAAAGAATGAAATATTCAAGACAAAGAGAAAAAATTTTGAATAAACTTATTGAATACCGAGTTCACCCGTCTGCGGAGCAGTTGTATTGGAAACTGGTTGAGGACGGTGAAAAAATCGGGCTTGCAACGGTATATAGAAATTTGAATTACCTTGCGGAAGCGGGTGTAATAAAGAGATTTCAAACGTTTGAAAAGCACGAACGGTTTGACGGGACGATTACACCTCATCACCATTTTCGTTGCAAAAAATGCGGAAAGATTTTCGACTTGCCGCCAGAAATAGCCGACCAAGTTGTTAAAAATATTGATGACAAAGGCTTTAAGACGGTCAATTATGAAGTGATGGCAGAAGGACTTTGTGCCGATTGCCAAAAAGAAGGAGAAAAATAATGGATTTAAAAGGTTCAAAAACTGAAAAAAACTTGCAAGCCGCATTTGCAGGCGAATCGCAAGCGAGAAACAAATACACTTATTACGCAAGTAAGGCGAAAAAGGACGGATACGTTCAAATTCAAAAGATTTTTGAAGAAACTGCAAACAACGAAAGAGAGCATGCAAAACTTTGGTTCAAACTCTTACACGGCGGTGAAATTGGTGATACTTTAGCAAATCTTAAAGATGCTGCGGAAGGGGAAAATTACGAGTGGACGGATATGTACCAGAAATTCGCTAAAGAGGCAAAAGAAGAAGGTTTTGACCACATTGCGTTTTTGTTTTCAGAAGTTGCAAAAATCGAAAAAACACATGAAGAAAGATACAGAAAATTGTACGATAACATCGTAAACGGCAAGGTTTTTGAAAAAGATGACGAGGTTGTTTGGGTTTGCGAAAATTGTGGACATGTTCACGTTGGCAAAAATGCCCCAGATGTTTGCCCTGTGTGCAATCACCCTCAATCGTTTTTCGATGTTAAGGCAGAAAATTATTAGAAAAATATCCCCCCATTGAAGGAAAATTTGGTTAGACGGGGTGCGAATTTCGCACCCTGATTTTTTGTTTGAAAAAGTGCTGATGTTATTGTGTTATGAAGTTTTGTAGGTTTTTTGAGTAAAATTTCCCCAAAATTTTAGAATATTTAAGTTTTGTTATTTTTCTGACAAATAGTGATTTTAGGGCTAAAATTGAGAAATAAGACAAAATTCCGGAGAAAAAATGGTAAAAGTTCTGATTGTTCAAATGCAATCCGTTTTAGGGGACAAACAGGCTAATTTCAATAAAGTTGAGAAACTTTTGAAGGGGCAAGAAGGTTATAAACCTGACTTGATAATATTGCCTGAATTGTTTGCGACAGGCTGGTTTTGCGATATTTATGACAAAGTTGCGGAAAGTTTTGGCAATTCAAAAATCATTGACTTTTTGTCGAATATAGCAAAACGCTTTAATTCCAACGTAATTGGCGGTTCTTTCGCAAGACGAGATGACAATGGTGAAATTAAAAATACCTGCCCAGTGTTCGACAGGAATGGCGAAATGATTGCATTTTACGATAAAATGCACCTTTATTCGTATCTTGGCGACACGGAAAATTTGAATTCTGTAAGAGGCGAAACTCCTGTGATTGCAACGACTGACGTTGGAAAAATCGGAATTTCGATTTGTTACGATATTCGGTTTCCCGAAATTTACCGTTGCTATGCGTTTGGTGGGGCAGATATTTTGGTCAATGTGGCTGCATGGCCCTTGTCCAGAAGGCTTCATTGGGAAACTCTCATTCGGGCGAGAGCAATCGAAAATCAATCGTATATGATTGCTGTTTCTCAAACGGGTGAAATTCAAAACGGAATTTATAACATCGGAAGTTCAACCGTACTGTCGCCTTTGGGCGAAACGATTGCTTCTTTGGAATACGAAGAGGCGGTTTTGAAGGCGGAATTTGACCTTGCCGATATGAAAAAACTCAGAGAAACCGTGAAAACACTCTCTGACAGGCACGATAACTATACCTTGGAGGTTTAATGAAAAATATATTCAGAGCAAGCCTTTCGGTTGCAGCGATTTTTGGTGGTTTGAACGCATTTGCAAATTCTCAGTTGGCAACGACCGTTAATTCTTCACCGCTCGAAACGTCGTCGGTGGTTGCAGTTTCGGTTAAAGAGGCTGACACCGGCAAAGTTTTATATCAACATAACGAAAGAAAACTTTTGCACCCTGCATCAACGTTGAAAATTTTCACCACAAGCCCTGCTATGGAAGAACTTGGGGACGAATATGAATTTACGACGACTTTTTACACTGCGAACAACAATTTGTATGTAAAGGCAGGTGCTGACCCGTTTTTGACTTCAACTGAACTCAAAAACGCAATCAAGTCAATCAAGGGTAAAGGCTACCATTCGTTTAATAAAGTCTATTTTGACGGAAGCATAATCGACAATGCAGAGTGGGGAATCGGCTGGATGTGGGACGATACGACCAACAAACGTATGCAAAAATTCAGTGCATACAATGTCGACAACAATCTTGTGAATATCGAGGTTGCAAAGGGCGAAGATGGCGTGATTACTGCAAAATCAAACGTTCCTCTTCCTGTAATTAATTCAATTTCGGCTGGAGATAAGGACGATATTTTTGCGGTTAGAAATGATTGGATTTCTCCCGAGGTGATTTTGGTCGCAGGTTCAATAAAATCGCCTGTTAAGACGGTACAAGTTCCGTTAAATAATTTAAAACGTTATTATCAACAAACAATTATGAAAAGCATAAAAAATGCGAAAATAACCTTGCAGCAACCGATTTGCCTTGAGGAAAAAGTTCCTGAAAACGCCAAGGTTCTTTTGAAGATAAAAAATCCTGTAACGCCCGCTTATGAAAAGATTTTCAAGAATAGCGATAATCTTTGTGCAGAAACGATTGCGAAAATTGCAGGCGGTCAAAAATCAGGCGAAACAGGCTCTTTCTCTAACCAAACAAAGATGTTTTACGATTATTGGCAAGCAAATGGAGTTGACACAAAGGGAATAGTGATTGCAGATGCGAGCGGTGTAAGTCGCAATAACCTTGTGACAGTTGATTTTATGACCAATGCACTTGACAAAATATACGTCAATAAACAAGAACAGTTCATTAAAGACACCTTCGCTCAACCCGGGGAAGGCACATTCTCAAACAGATTGCTCAATTACAGAGGATACGTTTTCTTGAAATCGGGTACTTTGGCGAATATCAGTGGACTTGCTGGTTATGTTAAGGCTGACAATGGCAAAACATATTCTGTCGCAATCTTAATCCAAAATTTCACATATCCCGAAAATCAAGTCAAAATCTTTGAAAACAGATTAATCGAGGAAATAAAAAAATTATAGAAAATAGGGTTAATTCAACCGATAATGACATTTTTGTCTAGAAAATATATATTCTCTCTTGTGAAAACAAGGGAGAATTTTTTATGACAAAAATAAATGAATTGTATAAATGTGAAGTTTGCGGAAATATTGTCGAAGTCGTGCACGCTTCTTGCGGCGAGTTGGTTTGCTGCTCTCAGACGATGCGTAAGGTTAAGCCACAAAAAGAGGTGGCGGAATTTTCTGAAAAGCATTATCCTGTCTTGATTAAGGACGAGGACGGAAACTATATTATTCGTGTCGGAGAAATTGACCACCCGATGGAAAAAGAACACTATATTATGTTCATTGAGGCGATTTCGAAGGATAAAAAATATTTGAAACGAGTTTATTTAGAACCACACGAACATCCGATTTTAGACCCTGCATGTACTTGCAGACACTTTGATGCAAGGGCACTTTGCAATATACACGGGCTTTTTGAGTCACCGCTTATCAAAGAAGATGAACTTGATAACGTAGAGGAATAATTTTTCTAAGGGCAAAAACGAAGGTGCGATTTTCGGTCGCACCTTTTGTCATAAATTTAGTTATAACAAGCATTAATGTCTGTCTGGCTTAATGACTTGAATGTTTTTGTTTGTGCTAATTTCAATTCTTGCGTTACGCAATTTGTCTCTAGTTTCTTCGTCAAGTCCTCTTCCGTTGATGAGCCTGTCAATAAAGCCAGTATTGAGTTTTACGGCTTTTTCAAGTGCACCGATTTCTTCGAGGGTGTCTTTAATTAACGAAAAATCGTAGTTGAAACCTTGTTTATGGTGGTACACAAGGGTTTCGCCCGTTGGAGACGTGATTGGTTCGCCACCTTGTTCGAAGTAGAGTTTGAAAATTGACTTCAAATCTTGTAATTCAGCCTGCATCGTCGAAACAGCCCCTTGAATACGCAAAAATCTTTCGAAAAGATATTCAACATTTTCAATCTGTTTCATTTGCCAAGCATATTTTTTCTTGTAAAGTTTTTTGAGTGCAGGATAACTCAACGCAAGCCCCATGGCGTCAGCCATTGCTCTGTGACGTTCGTTAAATTCGACGTGGAATTTATTCATCAACGCTTCCATTCCGCAAGATTCCAAGTCGGGATAAACTTCCTTGAACATAGCCTGAGAGTCAATCATAGGATTGGTTATAGGCTTTCCTGTTGTACGTTTTGCGGCTTCGTTGATGTAACTATAATCGAAAATCGCATTGTGAGCGACAATCGGGTAATCGCCAATAAATTCGAGTATTTTCGGCATAATTTCTGCTTCGGTCGGAGCATCTTTGACCATTTCTTCGGTAATTCCGTGAACAGCCATACTCGACTTTCTGATGTGTTGTTCGGGGTTAATCAAAGTTTGAAATTCGGCTTTAATCTTGCCGTTTTCCAATCTCAATCCCGCAAACTCAACCATTCTTTCTTTTGTATAATCCAAACCCGTCGTTTCAACGTCTAAAACTATTTCTATAACCTTTTTGGGGGGCATTTCAAAATCTCCAACCGTGTAGTAATTTAATCTTAACATAAACAAAAATTTTTGTTTAAGATATAATTGTTCTCAGATAAAAACCGATTAAAAAGGACAAAAAATGGCAGGGTTTATAGATAAAGTAAAAATTAAATTGTTGTCGGGCAAAGGCGGAAACGGTATGGTTGCTTGGCGACGTGAAAAATATGTTGACAAAGGCGGCCCGGCAGGCGGCGACGGCGGACGTGGAGGAGATATTTACCTCATTGCGGACGAAAGTATGTCGACATTGATGGATTTTACTTTTCAATCTGTATTTAAGTCCGAAAATGGCGAAAACGGCCGTGGCAAAAGCCAACACGGTGCTTGCGGAAAAGATTTATACGTCAAAGTTCCACTCGGTACGGTCGTTCGAGACTTGGATACAAATAAAATTATCGCTGACTTAAAACACCCTGAACAGGCCGTTATGGTTGCGAAAGGCGGACGTGGCGGTCGTGGCAATACGAGATTTGCGACTGCACAAAAAAGAGCGCCGCAGTTTTGTGAACCTGGAGAACCTGGGGTTGAAAGAAATTTAGAGTTGGAATTGAAATTGCTTGCGGATATCGGACTTTTGGGTATGCCGAATGCCGGAAAATCAACTCTCATCAGCGTTATTAGTTCTGCAAAACCAAAAATTGCGGATTATCCTTTCACGACAATCGTTCCGAACCTCGGAGTGGTTAGAAAGCCTACTGGCGACGGGTTTGTCGTTGCTGACATTCCTGGGCTTGTCGAAGGGGCATCGGAAGGTATCGGTTTGGGGCATGAATTTTTGCGTCACGTTGAAAGATGCCGTTTCTTGATTCACCTTGTTGATTTGACGGCTGAAGATCCGCTCGGCAATTATTTGACTATCAATGAAGAACTCGCAAAGCACGATGAAAGGCTCGCTTCGACCTATCAAATTTTAGTTTTGAACAAAATTGATGCAGTTGAGCCTGAATATGTTGAGGAAATGAAGAAAAAATTCAGTGAATATTCTGATGAAATTTTCACGATTTCCGCTGCAACTAAGCAAAATTTGAAGGAATTTATGAACTTTGTTTACCAAAAAGTTGATGAAATTGAAAAGCCCGAAATCGAGATTGAAACGGAAGAAGATTTGGGTGCATTTGACAATGATGACAGTGCTTTTTCGGTTTACAAAACAGGAAAGAATGAGTTTGTTGTTGAGGGCGGAAAGTTGTTCAGATTGGCGAACGTAACTGATTCGCAAAATCTTGAGCAAATCAATCGTTTTCAGCACATCATTGCCGATATGGGCGTGTTTGAGGCTCTCAAGCAAGCAGGTGTTAAAGACGGTGACGAGGTCAAAATAGGACACATCGTTTTTGCTTATTACGACTAATTGAAAAGGTGAAGTATGGAACAGATTTTAGCACCGCAAATCGAGTACTTGTTGATGTTACAGAATTTGCGTGAAATTACGGGTGGAGTTTTGGACAACTTCTTTTTGTTCATAACTTCATGCGGCGAAATCACAATCCCTGCAATGGTTTTGGCTTGCATTTACTGGTGTTTTGATACGAAAATCGGCACATATCTCTTTTTCAACTGGAGCATGGGAACGGTGGCGTGTCAGTTTTTGAAAACTCTCGGTTGCATTTACCGTCCGTGGGTTTTGGACAGTCGTGTTCATCCGATTGACTCTGCAATCAAAATGGCAAACGGATACTCCTTTCCGAGCGGTCATACTCAAACGGCTGTTTCGGTTTACGGTGGTATGGCAAAGTCTTTTGATAATAAATTTTTCAAAACTTTGATGATAATTTTGGTTTTACTCATTGCTTTTTCGAGAAATTATATCGGTGTTCATACCCTGCAAGACGTCTTTGTGGCATTTGTTTTGGGGCTTGTTTTGTTATTTTTTATTGACAAAATGATGAAATGGGTTGAGGGCGGGAAAAATCGTGACTTGATTGTGCTTGCTGGCGTAATCCTTTCTGCGGTGGCACTTTTGGTGTATGAGGAATTTAAAGTTTATCCGATGGATTATTTGAACGGGGTGCTTTTGGTTGACCCTGATAAAATGAGATTGTCCTCGTTTCCGAAAATCGGCTTGTACTTTGGCGTTTTTGGCGGTTGGATTGTTAATAGAAGATTTGTTAATTTTGATGCGAAAATTGGTACTGTGAAAGAAAAAATCGTCCGATTTTTAATCGGGGCAATGATTTTGGGTATAATTTCGACACAAACTACGCATTTAATAGATGGCGAAGGTGCATTAAAGTATCTTGTAACGGTAATTTCTTTTTCTTCGGGATTTTTCACAATGGCGATTTACCCTGCAATGGTCGTTTTTGTTCGTAAAAAAATCCTAAAAAAATAATCGGAGAAACAAATATTTCGTTTCGCTCAATATGACAGAAAGTTTTTATTGTAAACTTATTCAAAAATTGTCATGAGTTTTGCCCGTGGCAGTCCAGTATATAGACAGTCTTGAACCCAATTTACTGTATTGCCATGTCCTCACTTAATTCGTTCTTGCAACTTGCAAAATGACAATCCCAAAGCAATGACATTTGCTGTTCAAAAAGTCTAAAAATAGACCAATTCATATAATTATTGACTAATTTTTTGAATTGAGATTTAATTAAATTTGGGAGACGCTATGAGTTCAGAAGAATTAAATGTTCAAGACTATGTAATGTCATTTCTAAACGAAATGAATTTTTTGTATGATTTTAAAGATAAAACAGTTATGTTTATGTTTTATCAACCTGATATTGACAATGCAAAAGCGGTTAAAAGCCTTGGGGCAAGAAAGGTTTATTATGTTAACCCAGATGAAATAACTGTTTCAGACGATGAAGATATTATTTGTTTAAATTCGCAGCCAGAAAGTTTTCCCGATGTCGAAAATGGTTCTGTTGATTTGATTATTGGGCTTGAAATTCTTGAGCATATCAATAATCTTAAGCAATTTTTTGGCGAACTCAAAAGAATATTGGCATCAGATGGAAATATTGAACTTCAAGGCAATCCGATGTGGACATCGCATTTTGGACATCATCTTTGGATTGAAGATAAGTTTATTTTTTATGATGAAACAAACCCGTTTGAACCTTGGGAACACTTGGTTTACAAGACGAAGGACGAGTATTATACGGCACTTAAAGATAAAGGAATTTCTCCTGAGGACAGCCGAGAAATTATTTCTTGGATATATAATGATAAAGAAATCAGCAGACACACTCCGACAGAGATTATTGAGGCAGCATCTGGAATTAAAAACGAACCTTGCAAAGAGTTGAACAAGGCAAGTTATTCTTCTGCGGTGGTTGAATCTTACAAAATTGACGGCTGGAGAATGATTTTCAAAAAATATTATGACAAAACAGAGACGAATGAATTTTTTGAAAAGGCGAAAGAATTTTATACGGAAGAAGATTTGAAAACACAGCGTGTTGTGTTGAGAATGAGGGCTGATGAGGATTGTGAACTACATTGTTCTCGTAGGCAATATGTTTATGACATGCCATTGTTGCCGCAACACATTGCGGACATTTTGTATCCGTTCTTCAAAAAGCACGATATGAAAAATAAACGAGTTTTAAACCTTTGTTTGAACAATAACGAACTCATTTCACAAGCGTTTATGGCACAAGGTGCGAAGTTGGTTTATGCTGTTTCGCCGCTTATTAGCCATAAGCAGAAAACAGGGCCTATAAAGACTTTCTGTACAAATTTTGAGGATGTAAACCTTTGGGAATTTTATCGTTTCGATGTAATTTTCTTTATGGATACGCTTTATAATTTCAAAGATTTTGATAAATTTTTGGAAAATCTTAAACAGGTGGTCAAAGACGACACTATAATGTATATTATGGGCTACATGCCGTACAGTTCGCATGCTGGACACTTGGTTTATACAGATGAACACAGATTCTCTGATGAAACGTGTATTTTCGAGCCTTGGGAACATTTGGCTTACGAAACGAAAGAGGAATTTGAGGCTGCATTGAAGGCTAAAAATATTCCTGACTATGAAATCGATGAAATTTCAGAGGTGTACTTCACTCCTTCAAAGGTTTTGAAATATTCTCCGACGGAACTTTTGGAAAAATTCAAGCAAGTAAAAGATATGTATTTGTATCGAATTTACAAATATGTTCCGAAAAATAAATATTATGAAATAGCGGAGAAGAAGTACCCGAAGGAAGATTTGGACGTTGAAAGAATGATTTTCTCGACAGATTTCCCTGAAAAATTGTACTTTGACGAACTCGATATTGATACGTATTTGCAGGACAATCTTGCGGATATCAATCGTAAATATAACTTCAAAGGCAAAAAGGTTCTGAATTTGACACCGTTTATCAATAATATTTTGACGGACGGAATTGAATCGTTGGGCGTTGATGAAGTTGTCGCAATGACAAGCCATTACTCAGGTTTCGAACTTCAAGGCGGCTTGCACGCAAGAAGAGTTAATCAAGCCATTGAGGACTTGGATAATATTGACGATAAGTTCGATATCATTTACGGTTTGGACGTTTTGGAACACGTTAAAGATTTGAGAAAATTTTATGCAAATCTGATAAGACTTGTGGACGATAACGGTGTAATTTGTATACAAGGTTCACCGCTTTGGCCAAGTGATAACGGTCATAACTTTATGGACGGATTAGATTGCGGAAAACTCAGAACAGGTTTGGGCAACAAACGTCTCGAACCTTGGGAACACCTTGCTTACAACACAAAAGAAGAACTCAAAGAAGCAATGTTGAAGAAAAAATTCACCGTTCACGATGCGGAAACTGTTTCTGAGTATATTTTTAATTCTGATAAGATTAACCGCTTGTCGTTTATTGATTTCCTTGAAGTTTTAGATGAATTTGATAATGTTTTCTACGGACATAAGAAAATTCTTCACTACACAGAGGAGAACGAATTTTATAGAATTGCAAATGCAAAATATACGCACGAAGAATTGCGAACGAAAGAATTGAAACTTTTCATTCGAAAAAAACTTTCGTAATTTCATGACGACGACAATCGTGGAGAAAAAATGACGGATAAAGACGCAAAATTTTATACAAATTCGGGTATCGAAAAAACTAATCACGGCGATTTTGAAGGTGCTATCAGAGATTTTGAAAAGGCTGAAGAACTGTTGCCCGATTGGGCTTTGACACATTTTTCAAAAGCGATTGCTTATCACCATTTGAAACAACTCGAAAAGGCTTTCGAATCTTATACTCGTGCAATTGAACTCGATGGAAAAATGGTGGATGCATACTATAACAGGGCACATGCCGTTTTGTTGTTTGACAATTTGGAAGAAAAAGGCTTGAAACAGGCACTTTCAGACTTGCAAAAAGCGATTGAACTTGATGAGAAATTTGTCGATGCACTTTATTATTCTGCCGTTGTAAAAATGAAATTGAAGGATTATCAAGGGGCGGTTAATGATCTTGATAAAGTCATCGCAATCGAGCCTGCCGCAATACATTCAAAGGCTTTGAAAAAATTAATTTTGCAAAAATATATGAAACAGGAAAAATGAAATATCGAAACTTGAAAAAGGGTACTATTTATGAGGTTTTGCAGACAAACGTTATAAATTGCACAAATGCTCAAGACGGTCAAAAAATGGTCTTGTATACCAATGGCGAGTTGACTTTTTGCCGTGAAGAAGGCGAATTTTATCAAAAATTTGAAAAAATTGACGAATGAAAAGATGTTTTTGGGTGGACGAAAAGTCCGAAATCTATGTAAAATATCACGATAAAGAGTGGGGCAATCCGAAATTTGACGATAGGGATTTGTTAGAATTGCTTATCTTGGAAGGCTTTCAGGCTGGTCTGTCTTGGCTTACCGTTTTGAAAAAACGTCAGGCGTTTCGAGTTGAGTATGAAAATTTTGACGTTGAAAAAGTTGCTAATTTTGATGAAAAGAAAATTGCTAAAATGCTTGCAAATAAAGAGATTATAAGAAGTGAGCAAAAAATTCGTGCTTCAATTTTGAACGCAAAAATTTTTATGAAAATACAAAAAGAATTTGGCAGTTTTTCGGATTATATTTGGGGTTTTACTGGTCATAAAGTCGTCTATAACTCGGACGGCAAGGTCATCGTTTCGAACGAACTTTCGGATAAAATTTCGAAGGACTTGAAAAAACGAGGAATGAAATACGTCGGAACAGTGATTGTTTATTCGTATTTGCAGGCTATCGGCGTCGTCAACGACCACGACAAAGAATGTTTTTTGCATAAAGAAAGCTGATAGGTTTTTGTATTTTTGCCGTCTAACTTTGGGTGAAAAATCTTGGAAAATGAATGATAAATCAAACAGAATGACATTGAATTCGGTTGACCATTTTGAGCATTAATAAAATAATTTTGTGTTCAAACGATTATTGGCGATTGCCCCAAAAAATGGCTTTTTCCAACAAAAAGGCGAACCTTGCGGTTCGCCCTTTTTAAAAGAAATTTATTGAAACTATTTAAGTTCAACAGTTGCACCTGCTTCTTCAAGTTTTTTCTTGATTTCAGCAGCTTCTTCTTTCTTAACGCCTTCTTTGATTGCTTTAGGTGCAGCATCAACGAGGTCTTTTGCTTCTTTCAAGCCGAGGCCTGTCAAAGCTCTAACTTCTTTAAGAACTGCGATTTTGTTAGCACCAGCTGAAGCCAAGATTACGTTAACTTCAGTTGCTTCTTCTTCTGCTGCTCCGCCTGCTGCCGGTGCTGCTGCTGCAACTGCAACCGGTGCTGCTGCTGATACGCCGAATTTTTCTTCCATTGCTTTAACTAATTCTGCTGCTTCAAGCAATGTTAATGATTCGATTTTTTCTAAAATTTCTGTTACGTTGCTCATTTTATTTCTCCTTTAAATTTTTTCTTTAGTAATTTATGCCGCTAAAACTATGCAGCTTTTTGTTTTGCAACTGCATCGATTGCTCTGACCAAACTGCTCATTACAGCGTTTACAGCGCCAGCGATACCTGTTGCCGGTGAATTTACGCAGCCAAGCATTTTTGCATAAAGTTCTTCTTTTGAAGGAATATCTGCAAGTGCTTTTGCTTCTTCTGCGGACAACAATTGTCCGTCCAAGCCTGCTGCAACAATAACACCTTTTTTCTTTTCTTTGATAAACTTAGCAAGAACTTTTGCAGGTTGTGCAGGATCTTCAAAACCAAACGCAACTGCGATAGGTCCTTTGAAAGTTTCTGCCAATACTTCAAATTGAGTTCCCTTAATTGCCAACTTTGCCAAAGTATTTTTTGTAACCATATAGTCACCGCCAACTTTTTGAAGTTCACGACGGAGACATTGAATTTCTTCTACTGTCATACCTTTGTATTCAGTAACGATGGCTACTTGTGCCTTTTCCATATTTTCTTTAATGGAGTCAGCCTTTTCTTGTTTAAAAGCTTTTGTTGCCATTTTTGCTCCTTTGTATTTTATCGACCTGTTTTTCCCTCGCAAAAAAAATTTTACGAGTGAAACCAATCGTAAAATCGAAAATTTTATAAAATCCCGAGCAAAACGAGATTTGTATTGAAATTTTGATGTTACCTGATTTGGGTATTTTTTAAGGATTTTCGGGTTTTGTCTTAATTGAACATCGCTGCTCGCTTCTGACTTTCGACTTTGCTGATTGGTTTTATTTCTAATTACCAACTGTCTTGCTGACTTCGTTGACTTAAGTTATTACTAACCGCCAACCCGTCGTGTCGACCCAGTCCCCCAAATGTCTTTGGCTTCAGGACAATATTATTTAAAACATGAAATAAAATCAACCCCATGTTTACAAAATCGTCATAAAAATTTTTTGTATGACTTGCTATAACGGGATTTTCTTGTTATTATAAAGTTCACAAAGATAAAAAGAAGGAGAAATATTATCAGCAGAGATTTTAACCAGAACAACAATTCGTTGTTAAATGAAAGAATTACATCAAAAGAAGTCAGATTGATTGACGATGAAGGAAATAATCACGGAGTAATTGCGACGGCAAAAGCACTCCAAATGGCACAAGATAAAGATTTGGACTTGGTGGTTGTTTCCCCGAACCAAGAACCGCCTGTTGCGAAAATTCTTGACTACGGAAAATATAAATACGAAATGGCAAGACGTGCCAAAGAGGCGAAAAAGAAACAAAAAGTCGTTGAAATCAAGGAAATCAAAATCAGGTATAAGATTGACGTTCACGATTATCAAGTCAGAATTAAAAACATTAAGAAATTTTTGGCTGACGGAAACAAGGTTAAAATCGTCGTAATGCTTAGAGGACGTGAAATGCAGCACAATCAGTTGGCATACGATTTGGCTAATAGATTTTTGGAAGATTTGAAGGACGTAAAATTGACAGTTGAAAAAAAACCGTCACTTGAAGGAAGAAACGTTATCACAATTCTCGCTCCTTAGAATTTGAAAAATCAATAAAAAAGAACCTTTCGGGGTTCTTTTTTTGTGCAAATTTTTTTTAAATTGCGGTGATAATCCAAGTAAATTTTCGGAAGAATTTAGCCAAAAGCATGGCGAGAAAACCGAAGATTATATCGAATACCGCCCTTGTGAAACTTTCGAAAAATAGCCAATCCATAATGTATGAGAAGTTTTCATGCTTTAAAAGAAGAACTAAAAGCATGTAGAAAAATCCAAGAATATGAATAATAAAAACAGCCGTTATTGTTGCTTTTAACATATTTTTTACGGAATGGTTTCGATACATGATTCCACCTGCAATCAAAGATGCAGGGATAAAGGCTAAAATGTATCCGAAAGAAGGTTGCAAAACATAGTTAAATCCGCCACCCAAGCCGAAAATCGGGATTAGGGTTAAACCTAAAACAATATAGAAAAAAGCGGACGTCATTGTGCAAGCAGCCCCTAAAAGTGCAACAGAGAAGAGCAATACAGGCACTTGCGGAATGTAAAAATAAGATTTAAACGCAAAAACAGAACCTAAATCTTGAAAAAATTCTGGGTGAAGCAAGCCTAAGAAGGGCTGCAAAATGTTGAAGAGTTTGATTCTTGTAAACGTAGCAACGATGAGCAATACCGTGAAAAATCCGACGAAGGATAATATTCCGACGAGCCTAAGCGGTGAATATTGCGGCGTTTTTTGTTTTTTTTGTTGAACTTCGTTTGTCATTTTGTTTGCCCGTAAAATTCTTCTTTCAGTTTTTTGTAATTTGACTTAAATTTATCATACCAAATATTTTCGGTAAACATTATTAAGGCATCTTCATTATTGTCCTGATAATATTTTTTTCTTGTTCCGATTGTGGAAAATCCGAATTTGTCATAGAGGGAAATGGCTGCGATGTTACTCTCACGGACTTCAAGGGTGATATACTTTTTTGTAACATTCGTCGATGATGTCAAACATCAACGTTTTCGCCACCCCTTGCCGACGAAAGTCAGGGTGGGTTGCGATGGTTGTGATATGGGCTTCTTCAAGAATTTGCCAAAAACCGTAAAATCCAGCCATATCGCCTTTTGGTGTCAAAGCACATCTGTACGTTGCCAGTTTATTAGAAATTTCATTTTCGAATGAAACCCTTGACCAGTGGTGGTTTGGGTAGGCAACTTCCTCGATTTCCATAACTTCATCGAGGTCAATTTCCGCAATATCTTTGATAGAAACTTTTAAAATCATGATAATATTTTACCACGATTGTAAAAACGGGGCATAACGATACGTTTTTGTTAAAAATTTTACATATTTGAAAAAATACATTATTCTTTTATTAGAAGAGGAATTTTTATGAAAAAAATTGTATTATTTATCGCTTTAATGTTAATAGCCGCACCGATTACGGCGGAAAATGTGTTTGCAAAAAGTGTTGACAAAAATACAGAAACCGTTGCGAATAATGAAATTGTAAAATCCGCTGAAGAAGCCAATTTTGAAAAACAAGAGTTTGCAAAAATGCGGGCAGACGAAGCAATAAAAAATGCAAAAAAACAAAATGCTGAATATAAAAAGGCTCAAAAAGCAGCAAAGAAGGAACTTCAGAACCTCAAACGTCAAAGAAATGAAGAACGTTTGAAGTATGAAAAAGAAATGCTCGAAAAACAGTCAGTAAACACGAAAATGATGGCAGAGCCTGACTCTTCGGTAGGAAATGTCACTGAAACAGAAACTGTCGAAACGACAGAAAAAAATGTTTCCGATAAACAGGAAGTTAAAAATGAAGTTAAACATAACCTTCAACCTCAAGAACCGCAACGCATTGCACCCAAAAAAGATGAAGGCGTTGTCGAAGAAGAAAAAGAAGTTGTAGAAGAACAACAAAAGGTTGAAGAAGTCATAAAACATAAAACAGACGAGCATATAGAGAATTTGCCCGTTCAAGAAGAAAATTTCGAAAATGAAAATAAAAAAATTGACGAAATGGTTGTTCAGCCCGAAAAAACTCAACCACAAGAGGACATTACGCCTACTCCTGCAAAGAAATCAGATTATGTTCCCGTTGAAAAAAATAAAAAAGAAACTGCTCAATACAAAAAGCAAATCAAGCAGGCTGGTTTGAAATTTAATGAAGAAGATTTTGTTAAACAGGCAGAATTAAATAAGACGGAGATTGTCAGAACGTACCTTATGGCGGGCATGAATCCCGATGCGGCGTTAAAATCGAATACAACACCATTGATTTGGGCAAGTTTCAACGGCAACATTGCAATGGTCAAAAACCTTGCAGAGGCTGGTGCAAACGTCAATGTCGTTAATTCTGACGGATTTACCCCGTTGCATGCTGCGGTTGAGAGCGGAAATCCAAATGTAGTAAGGTATTTGCTCCAACGAGGTGCAAAAATCAATACCGCAACCGTGAAGGACGGCACAACACCCTTGCATACCGCTTGTTACAAGGGAAATAGGGAAATTGTTCAAATTTTGATTGTTGCTGGTGCAAATATTGAAGCAAAAACTGTCCATGGGGCTACACCGCTTGTCACGGCTACGTTTTATGGCAAAAAAGACATCGTTGAATGTTTGAAGGCTAACGGTGCAAAAATTGACGTTGAATCAAAACAGGGCGAAGTCCTTGCTAAATCAGCGATTACGGCTAACAAAACAGATTCTTATGAAGAACTCGTCAAGGCGGGAGCAGACGTCAATATGGCTGATGAAAACGGCAAAACGATGTTGCAGGCAGCGGTTGAGAAGGGTGATGTCAAAACTGTCGAAACCCTGATTAAGGACGGTGCGAACGTCAATGTAAAATGTTCTTATAAGGAAAGTTCGGATGTAACGCCTTTGATTACTGCGGTTATCACGAAAAATGAGGCAGTGATTAAACCTTTGTTGAAATCGAATGTTGACCTTAATGCGAAGGAAAAAAATCTCGGCTTGACGGCATTGCAGATTGCGATTTTGCAAGGTAATGAGGACGTTGCGGCGGATTTAATTTTTAATGGAGCAGACATAAATTCGTTGACGAATGACGGATTTACGGCGGCGGACCTTGCACTTGCGAAAAAAGATGTTTCCATGTTGAAAAAATTGGTCGCAAGCGGTGCTATGTTTGGTAAAAACACGGGCGCGGAACTTGTAAAATTTGGCTGCTCGATGAATTATGATTCTACAAAAAGTTTGTATAAAATCGACGCAAACGATGCTATTACGGCTGTTTTGGAACTCGAACAAACGCAAAATGATGAATATTTAAAATATATGGAAAAATCTTATTCGTTCAGAAAAGAACAAGGTTTCGCCTTGAATAACCATATTTTAAAGGTTTACAGACTTTTGTACGAGATGATTAAATAATGACCTCAAGCGTTTATGTTCATATACCTTTTTGTCTGCGAAAGTGTTACTATTGCACGTTTTCGTCTTATCCTGCACTTGAGTTAAGGGAAAAATATCTCAAGGGACTTTTGGCAGAAATCGAGGGACGATATTTGGGCGAAAAAATAAAAACGCTTTATATTGGTGGTGGAACACCGTCGCTGATTGATTTTGTGCAAATTGGTAAAATTGTTTCGAAATTTGATTTTGAAAATAATGCTGAAATTACAATCGAGGCAAACCCTGAAAGCACTTCTCGTGACTGGCTTAAAGGTGTTTTTGATTTGGGTGTGAATAGGCTCAGTTTCGGGGTACAAAGTTTTGATGACCATTTATTGAAATTAATTGGGCGAAAACACACAGTAAAACAGGCTTTCGATGCTATTTCGATGGCTCGAGAGGTTGGGTTTAAAAATATAAATATTGATTTGATTTATGGTCTGCCAAGCCAGATTATGAGCGATGTTTCTGCATCTGTGATAACTGCTTGCGAAATTGGTGTCGAGCACATTTCATCTTACGGACTTAAAATCGAAGAGGGTTCGAAGTTTTTTGCGGAATGCCTGAAAACCTTGCCTGATGAGGATATGCAGGCTGATATGTATTTAAAATTGTGCGAAATTACGGCAAAATATGGCTATAAGCATTATGAAATCAGCAATTTCGCCAAAAAAGGGTTCGAATCAAGACATAATTTGAATTATTGGAATGATGAAAATTATTACGGTTTCGGTTGTGGTGCAAGCGGTTACGAGGGTTCGACAAGATATACGCATGAAAATACGATAGAAAAATACCTTGACAACCCAATGAATTTGACCGAAAGGGAAATTTTGACAAAAGATGTAATGCTTGAGGAATCAATTTTTTTAGGTTTCCGAAAAACAGACGGGGTGAACGTTTCGGCGATTAATGAAAAGTTTGGAATTGATTTTGAAAAAAAATATTCTGAAGTTTTAAAAAAATATGAAAAATATTTTAAGAAAACCGAAAACGGCTATGCTTTAACGAACGAGGGCTTTTTGCTCAGTAATTGCATCTTGTCGGATTTTGCGGAGTAGGATATTATAAAATTATGATTGATACGCATGCACATTTGAATATTGAAAATTACGAAGGCAGAATTGATGCGATTTTGGCAGAGTTAAAGGCTGTTGGTGTCGAAAAAGTCGTTATACCGGGGGTTGTGCCGAAAGAATTCTCTGATTTGCCAGAGAATTGGGCAGAAATTGTCGAAAAATATTGCGACCACCCGAAAATTGTTGCGGTGGGCGAAATCGGGCTTGATTATTATTGGATTAAAGAACAAGAAAATCACGAACGTCAAAAAGAGATTTTCATAAAGCAAATCGAGATTGCAAAACGAAAAAATTTACCCGTGTTGATTCACGATAGAGAGGCTCATGGCGATACTTTCGACATTTTGAAGAAATATTCTGAGGGGAAAATCCCCATCGTTATGCACTGTTTTTCAGGCTCGCCAGAATTTGCACAAAGATGCCTGAGAGAAGGCTGGTATCTCGCTTTGGGCGGTGTTGTAACGTTTAAAAATGCTAAAAAAACGAAAGAAGTCGCCAAAATCACCCCACTCGATAGATTGCTTTTGGAAACCGATTCGCCTTATTTGACACCTGTTCCGCATCGTGGTGAGGAAAATTCGCCCGTTTATGTGAAATTTGTTGCTGAAGAAATTGCGAAACTTCGAGAAATATCTTTTGAGGAAGTTGACGAGGCGACCACGGCGAATGCGAAGAAAATATTTAATTTTGGAGAAAAATGAAAGAACGTTTAGATAAAATTTTATTCGATTTAGGCTATTTTGAGACGAAAAGCAAGGCACAGGCTGCGATTATGGCTGGCAACGTAAAAATTAACGGCGAAAAAATCACAAAGGCTGGCTATCAGTTGGAATACCACGAAGGGCTAGACATTGAGGTCAAATCGATGCCGTTTGTTTCTCGTGGCGGATATAAACTTGCAAAAGCCGTAAAAGCCTTTGAATTAAACCTAAATGACCGAATTTGCCTCGATGCTGGTGCTTCTACGGGCGGTTTTACAGATTGTATGCTACAAAATGGGGCAAAAAAAGTCTATTCTGTTGACGTCGGATATGGTCAATTTGCTTGGAAACTCAGGACGGACGAGCGTGTTAAGGTCGTTGAACGAATGAACATCAAAAATTGTTCAAAGGCGGATATTTATGACGAAAACGACGTTTTGCCTGATTTTTGTGCAACGGATTTGTCGTTTATTTCCGTCAAAAAAGTTTTGAAAAATATTTTATCACTTATGCAACCTGAAAATATTCAGATTGTTTCGCTCATCAAACCTCAATTCGAGGCAGGCAAAGACGAAGTCGGCAAAAATGGCGTCGTTCGTGATAAATCGGTTCATATAACAGTTATTAATGAAATCATCGATTTTGCTCAAGGTGAATTGGGTCTTTTTGCTCTAAACTTAACAGTTTCGCCTATTAAAGGCCCTGCTGGAAATATTGAATATCTTGTTCTTTTGTCCGATAAGTCGGAAGGTAAGCAGGATTTTGAGGTGGAAAACGTGGTAAATAGTGCGTTTCAGGAATTGTAAGATGAAAAAATCAGATTTACATTTGCACAGTAATTTTTCTGACGGAAGCGAAACGCCCGAGGAACTTTTAAATAGCATAAAAGCCGCACAGATAGTGACTTTTTCCCTGACTGACCACGACACTATTGCAGGCTGCGAAAAGATGAAAACGCTTGTGCCGCCTGAGATTAACTTTATCAGAGGGGTTGAACTCACTTGTGAGACGGAAGAGTTTGGTTGTCATATTTTGGGCTATCGCTATAATGAAGGCGACAAGGGGCTTTCGGACTTGATTGACAAGGGTAAAAAACTTCGTCGTGTCAAGTTGGAGCGTAGAATTGAATATTTGCGTGATGTTTGGGGTATTAATTTGACTCAGGACGAACTCGATTGGCTCAATTCTCGTCCAAGTGTTGTAAAGACGCACTTTGCGAACATTTTAGTTAACAGAAAATTGGCGATCGATACTGTTTCTGCGATGAAAAAATACCTAGACGCTTGCGTTGTTCCGAATACCAAATTTTCGTCGGAAGAGGCTATAAACACTTTGATTGAGGCAGGTGCAATCCCTGTTTGGGCACATCCCCTTGGCGGAGAGGGCGAGGTTCATATTGGAAAAGGTGAATTTTTAAAACGTCTTGATTTTATGAAAAGCCTTGGTATTAAAGGAATTGAGTGTTATTATTCAAGGTATTCGCAAGATGAAATTGACTTTTTGCTTGAGCAGGCAAAGGCACACGGGCTGTTGATTAGCGGTGGAAGTGATTATCACGGCAAAAATAAAACCGTAAAAATTGGTGCATTGAGCGTTGATGGGCTTGAGGTTTCAGAGGAAAACTTGACGGTTGTTTCGACTTTAAAAAGCAAAGATTTAAAATAACGGAAAAATTTATGAAAAAGTGCAAAATTACTGTGTTACGCAAAATGTTTGTTGAAGATTTGGCAAAAGAATATGGGGTCGAAAATCTTTCTTCATGCCCGATGTTCAAAGAGGGACAAGTGTTTTACGCTGATTATGCCAAACCTGAAAATTTTTGCGATGAAGCGTGGAAAGCCATATACCAGTATGTTTTTGCCCTATCTAACGGAGCGGGAAACGAATTGTTTTATTACGGCGATTGGATAAAGGAAAAAGGGGTGGCGATATGCAGTTGTAATGACGGTTTACGTCCTGTGATTTTCAAAATTGAAAAGACGGACGAGGATTCGAAAATCAATTATTCACCGATTAAAGAATAAATCGTTTTAAAAAATCGGTTGCTATGATAAAATAATTTTAGAAATCAATAATGGTGGAATTGTTATGAAAAAATTGTCTTTAGCCTTTGTGTGGCACTTGCATCAGCCCAATTACAGAACGCCGAACGACGACGTCATGCTTATGCCTTGGACGAGGTTGAATGCTGTTCAGACGTACTCCGGAATGTTGCAATTTTTGGACAAATTTCCTTCTTTGAAGTTAAATTTTGACATTTCGCCCACGCTTTTAGATGCAATCGAAGGTTATGCAAGTGGCCAAATCAGTGATATTCACTCGAATTTGACCCTCACGCCTGTTGAAGAACTTTCTCCTGATGATATGGAGTTTATTTTAAATTATTTCTTCGATTTGGATTATAACAAATACATCGCAAAATACCCTCGTTACGAGGATTTATACAAAAGAAGATTTTCAAAAGAGGATATCGACGTCGACGAATTTTCGATGTCGGGCTATTCTGACATTATGACTATGTTTAACCTCGTTTGGTTTAGAGATGACCAAATAGAGCAGTACCCCGAGGTTGCGGAAATTGCCAAAAAAGGTAAGCACTATACGAATAAGCATCGTGAAATGCTTATCGAGGCACAACGTGATATCATCAGAAAAATCATTCCGAATTTTAAAAAATATCTTTCGAAAAATAAAATCGAAATTATGACATGTCCTTACTATCACCCGATTTTACCGATTGTTGCAGATATGGATAATGCAAAAACTCCGAACCTTCGGACTCCGCTCCCGGGAAGCGATATCAAAATGCCTGACTGTGCAAAAGAACAAATTGAAAAGGGATTGAGACGAACTGAAGAAGTTTTTGGAATTAAACCGAAAGGAATGTGGCTGCCTGAGCAAGGTATAAGTTCCGAAGTGGCGAAAATGATTGCGGATAGTGGACTTGAGTGGACAATTTCTGACGAAACAGTTCTTTCAAGTACCATTAAAAAAGATATCGTCCGTGACTTCAAAGGCTTTCACCAAGACCCATTCGACCTTTGCCAAACTTATTCGCTCAATTTTGCAGACAATCTCAAAATTGTTTTCAGAGATTCTGTTTTGCCAAATTTGATTTCGTTTGAATATCCGAATTATGATGCGAAAGTCGCAGCTCATGACCTTTATGACCGAATTAAGGTCGTTTATTCGAAATTCCTCAATGCACCTTCGAAAAATCACCTTCTCACAATTGCAATGGACGGCGAAAATGCTTGGCATAACTATCGTGACGGTGGTAAGGAATTTTTGGAAGAAATTTATTCATTAATCGAAAAAGACCCGACCTTGGAAACAGTTTTGCTCAGCGATTATGTCGAAAACGTCGACCATATCCAAAAATTGGACAACATAAGTGCAGGCTCGGGCGTCAATAGCGATTTCAGATTTTGGACGGCTGAACCGATTAAAAATATGGCTTGGCGATATCTTTTTAACACTTATGAGGATTTGAAAAAAACACAAGCCGAAAATCCCGATTTGGACACGAATGAAGCGTTTGAACATCTTTACACCGCTCAAGGTAGCGACTGGTTCTGGTGGTTTGGCGAACCAAACGATTCAGGACAAGATCACCTCTTTGATTTTCTTTTTAGAGAACACCTTAAAGCGGTCTATTCTTCAATAAACTTGCCTGTTCCCGAGAATTTGGACAAACCGCTTGCATCATTTTCTGGCAAGCCGTCAAGAATCCCCAAAGGTCTAATTTCTCCTGCATTGACGGGCAAAAGAAATTATGAAGAAGAATGGCGAAACGCAGGCTGCATCGACATTTCGTCCTCTCCTTTGATGCAAGAAAATAAACTTTTCAACAAAATTTATTTTGGTGCAGATTACGACAATCTCTACTTGCTTTTCGACGTAAATCATTACGTTTACAACATTAGCGAGTGCGAAGAGCCGATTTATCAAGCATACGTCTACATCAAAACGAACAAAGATGAGTTCCAATATACCGCTCCCGTTCGTCCTTTGAACAAGAATGAAAATGTATGTCAATTAATCAAAAATGCGTATACCCACGAGATTAAAATTACATTTATGCAGGGCAAACTTTTCCCTGTGTTTTTCTCAAAAGCGATGAAAAATAATCTTTGGGTTATGGACAAAAATAATTCCATAAAATGTGCCTACAATGAAGTCGTTATGCTCAAAATCCCGTTTGATGACCTAGAAATTCGCCGTGGCGAAAAAATCGATTTCTTCATTATTAACGGTACTTTTGGAAGAATTGAGGACATCTATCCGCAAGATTTGTGGCTTACAATCAAACGTCCTGAATAAATCGGCTTCGAAAAGTGAATAAATTTTTGCCGTCATTCTGTGAAAAGCAGGGTTGCCTTTAGCCGACCAAAATATTACAACCTTGAAATTTAGCAAAAACTAATCTTCTTCGACCTTTATGACCGAATTGCAGTGAGGACAGTGGATTTTCTGTCCTTTATATTCTTGTGGAAATTTCATTTTCGTTCCGCACGAACATTGTTTGAAAATGTAATTATTTGCTTTCCAAACTGTGTCGAGTGCTTCACGTTTGCGAGTGACCAATTCTTCTTTTTGCTGTTTAATTTTTTGTTCTTGAGTTTCTTTTTCTTCTTGCATTTTAACTTCCGCAAGAGTGCCAACCGTAGCGAGTGCAATAGTTCCAGCCACAAGTGAGCCGTCGACTTTGCTTTGTTTGCCTTCGTTAGGTTTTTTGATTTCAAGAGGTTTAACACCGTACAAATCTTCTTTTGTCATAATTGTTTTGCGGTGGCGGAAAGCCTTACTGAATGCGGCTTCATAGGCATTGAAATCAGCACTCGTCATTTTTTCCAAAATTTCGATACGTTTTTCAGTTGGTGGGTGTGTTGAGAACAAATCTCCCCAAATCGAGTAGCGATTTTTGTGAATTTCGATTGTGTCGAGCGGGTGAACGATATACATTGCCGAGGTTAATTTGTCTGCATCACGGAAAACGTAGACAGAACCTGAAATTTTGGCAAGTGCAGTCGCAAGACCTTGTGGGTATCTTGTGTATTGAACGGCACAAGCATCAGCGAGGTATTCACGTTTTTTAGAAAGCGAAAAATACAGTAACCGTGCAGCAATTGGGGCAACAATCATTGCGAAAATCAAAATGGCAAGCATAATCAAAACGGCTGCACCACCGCCTTTAAACGAACTGCTGCTCGAACGGGAACGGCCGCTTTCTCTGAAACTTCTGACTATGCAGTCTGAAATCAAAACGATTGAGCCAAGCATTATGCCTGCAAAAAGCATGTAAGTCGTGTCACGATTGACGATATGGGCAATTTCGTGGGCGACGACTGCTTGCAACTCATCTCTGTCGAGAGTGGTCAATAATCCCGTCGTCACGGCGATTGCTGAATGTTTAGGGTTCATGCCCGTTGCAAAAGCGTTGGGCATCATGCAGTCAATGATGTAAATTTCGGGAGGCTTGGGCAAGCCTGCGGCGATTG
>OMSS01000101.1 GCA_900313795.1 uncultured bacterium
AGCGAACAACTTAACGAAAAGACTTCTCACCCGAATACCCTTACCGAGCCTTGAGAGAGCCAGTTTGACATAAGGGATACCGCTGCCTTTAGTTTCGGGGGCAAATTTAAAGACCAAAAGTCCTGAAATCAAGCCACCCAGTGCCGTGATGACGGGCAAAATCAGCAATCTTTTTCCAACGGGAAACTTCATCGAAAAATCTTGAACCGCACCAAACAAATGGTTAATCGAAAAATTAAAAATAAGCACGAAAAAACCGGTTAACAAGCCTGTTACGACCGCTTGCAAAACTATTTCGCTTCGTGAAATATCTTTAAAAAAATGTATCGATTTATGTTTTAGACTGTACTTCATTTTCCAATAAAAAAGAGGGATTTCGCCCTCTTTTCCAATTATAATCCGGGGTTAAGTTCGAACTGGCTACCTGATTTGAATTTATTTTTGTACGTTTCAACGGAAGGTTGAAGAACCTCAGGCAAGACGAGCGGTTTCGGAGCATTAGACTTGACCATACGTCTCAAAATGCCCGTATAGACCGTTTCGAAGTGTTTTGTTTGCAAATATTCGCCGATTGTTTCAGGTTTAATTGCATTGTTTTCAACCGCAAGAATTTCCATCTTCAACGGAGTAGTTTCAGAGTAAGTAGTTGCGATTGCTGAAACATATTTCTTGTAATTGTCTGAAATATTCGGTTGCATAATAGTCATAATAGTATTGTATTTGTCACGATTTTGTGGGCTGAAGTGACCTTCTGTCGCATAGTGCATACTGTCCGGTGCTTTTCCTACAACGTAGTCAAAATCCTTGAGAGATTCTAAGTACAACTGTTTTGCCCAATTTTCGCCGCCACCTTCAAACAACTTGCCGAAATATTGTTGTTGTATGAGATTATAACCAGCAGAACGTGCATAGACATTAAAGATTGCCGCTTGAATTGCCGGGTTATTATAAATATTTTTTGTGTCTAAATTGTATTTTGAAGCCTCGATTGCACCTTGCAAAATTCGTTGAGTTTTTTCAATAGGAACACCTGCATAAGCAAGTACAAACAAACCTGCATCATCAAAAACGCTATATCTTCCACCAACGTCATCGTGAATATATAATTCTTTCAAATATCCGTTGTCATAGCCGTTTCTGTCGCCCACCTTGCCACGCAAATTCTTCTCGGTAGCCTTCGCATCGGTACAGAGTGCAAAGTGCTTCTGAGCCTTTTTAATCGCCATATCAACGTCAAGTCCTTGTGATTGATAATAATTTATCAATGAATTTTCAAATCTTCTGAACGCATCGCTCGTTTCGAACGTCGTACCTGACTTTGAAACAACAAGAAAATTAAGATTTTGCACGCCAACACCGACTTGTTTCAAGAAGTTTTCATAACTTACAGGGTCAATGTCTGAATAGAAATAAACAGGACGTTTTCTATCGTAACCAGTCATATTAAGCAAAAATTCCGCAGTGTGCTTTGAACCACCAATACCCAAAACAACCAACGGACGCAAAACATCTTCTTTTCTCAAAGCAAGTTCATTCGCTTGAGCATAAATGCTCTCGAGGTGTGAAACACCCATTTTCTTATACAACTGTGCCTCAGGAAGCGTAACCCATTTCAAAAATTGTCCGTCGTTTTTATAACGATATTGAAATTCCGTTACGGTATTTTTCGCATAAGGTGTATAGTTGTTCACAATTTCATTAAAACTATCATATTTTGATTTGTAATTTGTCGGCAAAACGTACTTGTAAGTAACATTTCCCGACAATTTAATATCATCAAATGCACCTTGTCGCTCAATAGCGGTCGGTTCACATTTCAAGCCCGTATTATTTGCCGAAATTAACGTCAAATCGGGAGTAATCATCGCCGATGCAAGCAATTCAAATAACATAATATCCCTTTCAAAACTTAAAACTACAAATCGATTTTATCATGCCTTAACGATTTTTTAAATAAAATGTTAAGAGATTTTCAGCGAATTTTGAGGGTTGTTTATTCTAAAAAATGTTTATCCTATAATAATTTTAAGGAGATTTATTATGCTAATAATTATGCAGCCTACGGCTGATAAAACCCAAATTGAAAATGTCATTAAATACGTCGAAAAAGCAGGCTTCACCGCCCACGTTTCGAACGGTGAATTCCAAACTGTCATCGGCTGTGTCGGCGGAAAAACAATCGACAAGCGGAATATCGAACTCCTCGACGGCGTTCGGGAAGTCGTCAAAATCACCTCGAGTTACAAATTAGCAAGTCGAACTTTCCAACATCAAGACACAATTATCGAGGTCAAAAACGCTAAATTTGGCGGAAAATACACCGGCATTATGGCTGGGCCTTGCACGGTTGAATCCGAAAAACAAATGGAAGAAGCAGCAGAAAAACTCTCCGCTCTCGGCATAAAAACCATTCGTGGCGGTGCTTTCAAGCCAAGAACTTCACCCTACTCGTTTCAAGGTATGGGAGAAGAAGGTTTGAAAATCCTTCGCAAAGTTGCAGACAAATACGACCTCGCTGTTATTTCTGAGGTTATGGAAATTTCTCAAATCCCCTTTATGATGAAATACGTCGATATTCTTCAAGTCGGTGCGAGAAATATGCAAAATTTCAACCTTTTAAAAGAATTAGGCGAAATTAACAAGCCCGTTATGATTAAACGTGGTATGTCCGCAACCATAGAAGAATGGCTTATGGCGGCAGAATATGTCCTCTCGGGCGGAAACAGAGAAGTTCTTCTCTGTGAACGTGGCATTAGAACCTTCGAAACAATCACGAGAAATACCCTCGACCTCTCGGCTATCCCTGTCGTCAAGTAAATTTCTCACTTGCCCGTAATCGTTGACCCGAGCCACGCAACAGGCTTGCGTGACAAAGTTGCCCCAATGTCTTTAGCTGCAGTGGCAGCAGGTTGCGACGGTCTTGAAATCGAAGTTCACCCACACCCAGAAGAAGCCATCTGCGATGGTGCACAATCGCTTACGCCACAAGATTTTGCAGAACTTTTCGCAAACATTAAAAAAATCGCCGACGTCGTCGGAAAGGTCATTTCATAATGTTTCGCCAACTCTCTCCCGTACTGCTTTTGCTCATATCAAATATTTTTATGACTTTCGCATGGTACGGACACCTGAAATACAAAGGTCACGCAATTTGGCTCGTTATCCTCGTAAGTTGGGGGATTGCGTTCTTTGAATATTGCTTTCAAGTTCCTGCAAACCGAATCGGGCATGAATACTACGATGCAGCACAATTAAAAATTATGCAAGAAGCAATAACACTAATAGTGTTTTCCTTCTTTTCCGTGCTATATTTGAAAGAAAACCTAAAATGGAACTACATCGTCGGATTTATTTTAATCTTACTTGCGGTATTTTTTGTATTCAAAAAATGGTAATTACTCGCTCACGATAAACAAAACAGGACGACCTAATTCATCATATTTCGTGATTTTTTTAGTTTTTACCCCCATATAAATACCCTTGTATTTGCCTGAACATTCATATTCGGCAATGTTTCCGTCTTTTTTTATCTCGTAATATCCTTGATAATTTCCCGCCTTATCAAATTTTAAAAGATTTTCATCTTGTACAACGTAACCGTCAAAGTTTCCAAGAGCATCAAATGTAATCGTATTGCCTTTTTTATTGGAAATAAAATATCCTGAAAAACGGCCTAAACTGTCATACGCCGACATTTGCACATCATCATCGTGTTCAAAAAAACCACAAAGTTTGCCGACGTCGTCATAAATTTTAGTAAAATTTTCGGCTTCTTCTGATTGTGATGCTATATATGGAATATCAAAAAAGGAGTTATCTAACATAATGGTAACCTCTGTCTGTTCCAATCTTATAATACCCTTTTCACACAAAATTTAACCTCAAAAAATACTTTATTCAGTTGTTTTATTCTAAAAATTTTTCCGATTTTAAACAAAAAAGAGGTATCTTTCGACAC
This sequence comes from uncultured bacterium, assembly GCA_900313795.1. Lineage (GTDB taxonomy): Bacteria > Cyanobacteriota > Vampirovibrionia > Gastranaerophilales > Gastranaerophilaceae > RUG841. The sequence continues at coordinate 3,959 of OMSS01000101.1, forward strand.
CTCTTTTTAAAATATTTTGAATAATTATTTTGTTTTTTGTTGAGTTGCACCGGGAACTGTTTGCCAGTTTGCAGCCATAATCTTTTTGAAAGATTTCAATGCGGTATCTTCAAGTTCGCCCAATTCTTCTGCTTCCATAATCAACTTACGGAGCGGAATCAATGCTCTTTGATCCTTCAAAATACCAAGTGCTGCTGCTGCACCTGCTCTTACGAGGTCATTTTCTTTTTTGTTTTCCATAACTTCAATAAGTGCCGGAACTGCACGTCTGTCGTTCAATTTGCCAAGTGAAGTTACAGCGTAAATACGGACGTTAACCCATTCGTCTTTAAGGATTTCGATAATCTTTTCAACTGCTTTAGGATTGCCGATTTCGCCCAATGCTCTTGTTGCATCGCAACGAACATTGATTTTTTCACTGTCCAAAATTTCCATCAAAGCATCTGTTGCAACATCACCAATTTCGATAAGTGCATCAGTTGCAGTAATGCAAACTTGTGAATTTTCATCGTTCAACGCTTCAACAAGCGGTTCAACAACAATCTTGCCGCCAAGTCTGCCAAGTGCTCTCGCTGCACGAACTCTAACGTCGACATTTCTGTCTTCACGAAGTGATTCAATCAACGGAACTGTTGCCGCAGGATCACCAAGTTCGCCCAACGCTCTCGCTGCATACAAACGAACTGAACCGTTTTTATCATTTTTCAAAACGTCAATAAGCGGTTCAACTGCTTCTGAATCGCCCATTTCACCTAAAATTCTTGCAGCATTGTATCTAACTTTTTCTGAATTGCTCGTTTTCAAGTCTTTGAGCAACTCGTCAAAATTTTTCTTCGGTTGTTTCTTTCTGGAATTTATGCTAAGAGTCATAACGTACCTCTTTTTTTCGTTCTTCTACTTTTTCATCTTACACACATGTTCTTAAAGTTTTTTTTATTAACTGAATTGTCATTTGGGATTATCCATGTTAACATTTATTAAGAATTTTTGAAAAATTAGCGTAAATATAACACTTATTTCACGTCTTATATAATAACATTTTTTTTGAATTTGTAACTACATTATTTCAATTATTTTTAAACATGTTTACAAAACGTTATATAAATGATATTGTGAAAGCGGAGAAAAACATGAAAATCAGTCCTAATTTTTGGTTTGAAGCGGCGAGGGGTTATTCCCTTCCAATGTCAGTAATGTCATGGTCTGTACCGTTTTTATTTGCAGCAGTTGAAGGCGGAAATATTTTTTATGGGATAATTGCACTTATCGGCATATCGTTCGCTCATCTTGGTGTAAATCTTTTTGACGATTTCGTTGATTATATTTTGGAACAAAGAAATGTTCAAAAAGGGTTGAAGGAAAAATTTGAACTTCAAAAAGGTAAATGTGCATATTTATTGAGCAAAGATGCTTCTTTAAAAGACCTTTTTATAGTAATAAGTGTATGTTTTGCAATTGCTATTGTTTGCGGATTATTTTTAGCCGCAAAAACAGGCATAGTGGTCATTTACATTATGTTGGCAGCAGCGGCAATCGGGATTTTATATCCGTTATTTTCCTTCATTGCACTTGGCGAGATTGCCGTCGGAGTAATGTTTGCACCTTTGTTATACACGGGTGTTTATTATGTTATGACTAAAACTTTTTCAACAGAATTACTTCCAATCGCCATATCCACAGGGATTTTGACAATCGGACTTCTTCACGCACACATGTTTTTGGACATTGATTTTGACAAAAAGAGTAAAAAAGTCACGCTTTGCTCTCTTGCCGGAAACAGAAACAATGCCGTAAGAAATCAAGTGATAATAATGATTTTGGCATATTTAAACATCATAATAAATTTGTTTTTTGGATTACCCAAAATCTATATTATCAGTTTTTTAAGTATTCCTACGGCAATTATTCTCTACAAATTGATGAAATGTGACTGTTATAAAAAACGTAAAAGAATAAGGACAAACATATTTTTTGGACCTCTTGGCAACTTAAAAAAATACAAAGACATTGACGTTCGGGCATTTATCATTAAATTTTCGGTAGCAAGAAATGTTATGGTCGAATTTACAATTTTGATTTGTATTGCTAAAATTATTTCGGAGATTTTCTGATGTGGATTTTTGAAGTTTTATACAAAATAATTGTCGATTTCATACAAAAAAAATCAAAAAAAGAACTTGAACACCCTGAAGAAGAGGAGTGTGCTCACATTTTTCTCCCGATTGACAGTACGAAAAAAATCTTGGCATGCTCAAAATGCGGTATGCTCATAAAAGCAGAAAACCTTAAACCCAAAATTCAAAAAACAGTTTTCGATAATCCAAATTTTTAAAATAAAAAAGGCTCTGTTTTCACAAAGCCTTTTTTTCATCTTACATTTTCCCCAATTTCAATTATTCTGCCTGACAGTCGTCATTTTTGCTTACTAACCAAGAAGTTCTTCAAGGATTTCTGCGTTTCTTTGAGCCAAAGCATTTTCTCTGACTCGTTGTTTATTAATATATGTTCTAAGAGCTTCACGGATTAATTCGCTTCTCGAGCGATTTTCACCTTCTGCAACGCCATCAATCTTGTTCAAAAATTCTTCGGGCATTGAAATCAAAACTCTTGCCATTTTTATATCTCCTTTAATATTATTTCCTCTTGCTCTTATATAAA
>OMSS01000009.1 GCA_900313795.1 uncultured bacterium
AGTACGCCCTACTTTATTGCCGTTTACAAATAAGGTGAAATATTGCCCCGAGTTACACGAACCCTCGAATGCACAAATACCGTTTTTAGGGGCGGTAAAAGGTAAGCTTGCACTTACGCCAGCACTGAAATCAGGCATTACCCAAGAAACAGCCGTATCTTTGCCATCCGTTGTAACATTTGATAAATTTTTTGTCGAACAATTTTCAATTTTACTGTCATAACTGCTCGGAATATCGTATTTTAAGTGCATTAAACACTCATTAAGAACATCGGGGTCATACACAGAAACGCCCGAAACCGTTGGATTATCAGTCCATTCATAAGTATTTGTCATAAATTTTTCCTCTAATAACCTGTAATCTGAACATCAATGGTGGCACTCGTTTTAGCCCCATTGTTTGTTATTGCAAAAATTTTTGCAGATTCTGTCGTTTTTCCTGTAACAATCGGAAATGCGGAGATGTTTTCGTTTACTGTCGCAACGATTTTAGGCACAGAATAAAAACCTACATCAGAATAATCAAGAACGATTCCTTCTTCGCTGTTTGTAATTTCGATTGAATAATGTGCCGTTTTGTCAGGAACATCAATGTTTGCAATACAATTTTTAATATAAGAAATTTCGCCAACATCGCTTTGCAAAACGACCTTGAATTGAAAATATCTGAACGAATATTCCCCTTCCGTAAACCGCACAAACGCTTTCTCTGTGAGGCTTTGCTCTGTATCAGCATATCTGAAGAAAATTTCACAATTTCCAAAAATTTCCTTTTCAAGCGAAACTTTTGAACGGAAAAATTTTCCCAAATCGAAAACTTCACTCAAGAAAGAACCGTTCTTTTTCCCAATGCCCCAAAGACCGTTTATTGCAAGTTTTTCGACCTCATCATCGTCCCATTTTGTATTAATTTTTTGCCAAAGAATATTTTGACATTCTAATTTTAAAATATTTTGATACAACTTAGAATTGTCGAAAGAGCCGTCATTCGTCAAAATCGGCTTATTTAAAATAATATTCGATTCGGGAATACTATCAACGTAAACCAAGTCAACAGCAGGATTTGCCGCATAATTGTAACCGTTGAAAGATTTAATCATAAAATGATGTAAACCGCATCTTGTGATTTTTGATGAAAAAACATCGCCAGAAATGTTTGTTCCGACTACATTTCCCGTTATCCAATCAGTTCCTTCTCGAATTTCATATTTTAAATTTTCCTGTTGAGACCACGAAAAATTGAACGTATTCAAAGACTGGACAACGTTAAAATTCAAAACATCATCAGGTTTCCGATAGAAGTCTGTGTTTTTTGAAACCAAAATATGTGGTTCAAATCCGCTCACAGCGTCCGAATACAGCCTTTCGTCATAAGTTTGCCAATCAACCGTAAAAGTTCCAGCCCCATCGTCTGTAATCTGCGTAACCTTTACTTTGTAGCCGTTTAAACCCATCAACGCACTATCGAATTTTATAACATCACCGACTTCGAGGTCAAACGCCCGAAAATCAGTATCGAACGAACCAAAATATGGCTGCAAACTCTTGCTATTCAGGTAATACCAAGCCAAACGGCTGGCTTGGTGAAAGTTCGTACAAGAATAAATATCGACCGAATATTCAACAGGAACGCCACTTCGGCGTTCTTCCAATTCTGCAAACGCCTCAACCTTTTGCCATTCATGCTTTTGCGAAATATAAACTGCTTTCAAAATGTCATAATGTTCTTCATTCGGAACTGTTTTAAAAATTTCATTCGAAATATCTTCCGCTTTGAAAACCTTCGAAACCACCTCTGGTTTATCGATTTTGCACTGCAATAAGCCGTTTTTGAAAAACAAACCACCTCGACAAGAACGATAAATTTCATCAAGCAACGTCCGAACACTCGTTTGCACGTCAAAAACCATATTGAATGTAAACCTAGATTGCGTTGCGGTGATTGAGTTTCCGCTATCATCAGTTGTCGTGTAAGAAATTTTCTCATCACAATATGCAGCGGCTTCAATAAAACTTTGAATATCAAAAATCCCCGAAACAGTCTCGTTATCAAGCGTTGAATTATCATTCAAACCCAAACCAAGACCATTATATGCGGTCAAAAAATCAAATAAAATCCAAACGGGATTTTCACTGTATTGCACACTATAAGTGGTTTCCGAGGTATAAACACGAACCTTTTTGCCACGAATAACTGTCGTAACATTAAAATCCGACCCGATTTTCTGCGAATGATTTGCCGAAATCGCAAGATACGCAACGTTTTTCAACGAACCGACCGTTTTAATTTTATCCGCCTGAGTTGCCCCGGAAACAAACGAGGAAACGGTCTGTGTCGATGTGCCGAAAAATTTTTGAACCGTGCAGCCAGCAATCGATGAAATTGGAATATCGTTGATTTTTATATCCGTAAAATCGTCGATTTCACCCTCTGAAAAAGCAATGATTTTTTGGGTAAATTTATCGGTCGAATTTTGCCAAAGCAAATTTCCCGCAACCTGAACAGTTCCGTAAATCAACGGCAACGGCATATCTGGGTCGATTTGGGTATACTGTATGCCCTGATAACTCGGCGATGCTGCCATACCTTTTTTCGACGAGGAAAGAAGTTTTTTCGAGAAAGCCCCAGCAGCGACAGCGATTCCGCCATAAACAAATCTTGATATTGATGATGAACTTCCTGCAAAAATATTTTTTACAATATTAAAAACGCCCTTGACGATTTTTGTCGCCAAGGTAATTAATGCTCGAATTGCCATAAAACCTACCTATTCACACGAAAAACCTTGAAATCTTTGAACATTTTGAGTCGACCGATTTGCAAAGTGTGATCACGAAAAACGTGAATGATTTTTCCAAACTGCCAAAAAATTGCAACGTGCAATTCGTCCTTAAACCTCGTCACAACTATATCTCCAGTCTGATAAAATTCTTCGTCAGAAACTTCTCTGCAATGCTCACGAATTTTTTCGCAGCCCCACCAATAATTTTTGTCATCATCGTTCGAACGCAACTTATAGCGTGGTTTTTCGGGGTATAAAAATTGCACAGGATAAAAACAGCCCTGATAAGTACCGTCATCGTTGAACATTTCATACGGACGCCCGATTTGTTTGAGCAATTCTTCAATTTTTTCTTCCATAATTCACCTCTAAGTTTTCACAACTGCTTCCATTACGCAACTCGGAAAGCCCCTGAAATTGTTCGTATTGCCCAAATCAGAGCATCTCTTGTACGTCCTATCGCAAGTCGTTGCATCTCCTGAATAACCACAGCGGCAATCCTTAAAACGCCTTACCTGACAGGTCGGACGGAATTTTATCATCGGTGCTAATTTTTCATAACCGCCAAGTTCAGTCTCGATGTCAATCGTTGCTTTTTCAAAATCGAGGCTCAAATTGTTACAACGCCCACTATACAAGATTTTTTGACAATTTGAAATCAATTCGTTTGTATTAACATTCAAAAATACCAACGTTAAAATCGCAAACGCATTTGTCACAACATCGCCACGATTGCCTATAATCCCACTGATAGCAAGATTTACGTTAGAAAGTTCTATTTCCAATTTATTAACTGCCGAGTTGTCGTCATTTTTGATTTCTCCATGAGAAAGTGGAGCACCGATGTACGTTTCGCCATTAAAATAAAGGCTTTCGAGAGTTTCGTTATCCAAAATATAAACCGAACCCTGTTCGAGTTCGATTTTCAAAAGTTTTCGAGGAATGATTTCGTCCTTTTCAACCTCAGAGAGGGGATTTTCAGTCGGAAATACCTCTATCAAATCGACTTCAAATTCGCCATAACCAAATTCAGAAATGGACAAATTCAAGGTGTCATCGGCAAATCGAACGTTGTAAGTCTGCCCGTCGCCGCCCCTATCAGCATCCCACGTCCACTTAAACGACCGAAAACGACCACGTTTCGCTATAAAGAAATTTTCAATTTTTTCTCTAATTTCTTTTGTTTTCTGAAAACGCAATGTCCATTTGCGTTTAGGGGCATTTTGATAAGTCTTTTTTTCATTTTGAGAAGAAAATTCAAAGTCGGAATAAATATGATAATTCAGAGAAAAATTCCCCTCAGCACTATGCCAAAAGTCAAACGCACCAACACTTTCGACCGCCTTATTATCAATCGACACAAAATTCAATTCGCATTCAGAAAATCCGAATTCATACAAATTTTGTTTAAAACTATCATCGTCCAAAGTACAAAGATACTGTTTTCCGTTGCCGCCCTTGTCTTTTGCCCAAGAGAACAAAAACTTTTCCGTTCCACCTTTTGTTTGTTGATAAAAATCCTCAAGTTTTTTTCGACCCTCAAAACTTTTATCGAAACTCAATGAGAACGTACGTTTCGGGTAAGTCCAAACGGGATAACGTTGTTCTTTGCCAAAATGTTTTTCATTAATTTGAGTTTTAAACTCAATCGTCGTCGTGTAGGCAGATTTGTAATCTACATCAAAAACGACTTCCGTCATAAGTCACCTCATTTTCAAATTTTTTGCAACACAAATCAGCGGCAAATCGCAAGGCAAAATCACCGCAAATTCGCTGCAATAATCGTAATTACACGAATTCAAAACCGTGAGAAGAAACCGCAAAATAATTACACACGCAAAACGAAAACTTAAAAAATCGAGCGTACAAATCGCACGCTCGAAGAATTTTATAAACCGACTTTTTTACGAATAATTTTTCCGTCAGAAGAATACCACTTGTTGTCCCTGCAATATCTAACCAAAAGACCACGCAGGTCGTAAACGCAGGAATAGTAACGGTCTGGCTGAACTTCAATCAACGAAATTACACCGTTTACGTCGTAATAATACGTCACAAACGGCACTTTACCGTTGTTTGAAACCGTCGCATAATATTGCAAATCGCCGAATTTGTCATAACAGAAAACGGTATTTGGAATATCTTTGTATCGCAAGTCAAAACAGCCATTTGTGTACTCTTTGACCTTAACATTTTTATTTTTTACTTTGACTAAATAATCCTTATCATCTTTGAGAACATAAAGGTCGTAATGCCTTTTATCATTGAAAATAGAGGAATCAACTTCTTCGACAACGTCTTGAAAAGCGTCAAAACGCATCTGAGTTGCGGTGGTAAATTTCGGGTCAGGGCCAGCCATTTCCTCTTCCGCAGGAACAGGAACGTCAAAATCCGCTGCACGAACCGCCGTTACCGATAACATCAAAAATAAAGTCGTTAATAAAAATTTTCTCATAACGTCATTATACAACCATATTTTTTTTGTGGCAATAATGACGTTATTTTTCCTCAATCGGTTCGAGATTATTTTTTTCGCTTTCGATTTTTTGAAGTTCAATTTTTGCATCGAAAGGCGAAACGTTGTCGAGTTCGCTGATGGCAGTTTGTTTGCTCATTGTGCCGGAATTTATTCGTTTTACAGAATTTTCAATCGTTTCAGATTTGTCCTCAGGAATCGGGTTGCCCCAATCAACTTTAACCTCTTCAACGGGGGTATGATTTAATGCCATTGCACATTTTACAAGGTTTTCGAGTGCACCGTTAAATGAAACTTGTTTGATATCGTCGATTTTCGTCAAAGATGACATGAAAATTTTACGCAAACTTTCGCCCGACATATTGTTCGTAATGTCCATGCCGTAAGCCTGCGGCGGTGTTTTAGTCATAATATAGAAAAATTTCATCAATGTTTCAATGTGCTGATGCACGGCATTTTCCTGCAAATCAGCCGTGATATATTCCGCCTTGATGCCGTCACGACCGACAGGAACGAAATCACGATTCGGAAATTCAGCCTTGCCTGTGACAGGGTTAAATTCCAAATTCTCGTTGCTACCAGTCATTTTCGGGTTTGCATGCCTGTTTAAAATTTTCGAATTTTGGCTCACCGTGAGCATCAACTCCTCAACGAGCGATTTGCAACGCACATAGTCACTTTGACCAAAATATTCATCGCTCTCAGCGGTATTTTTTACAGGAAAAATCAAAAATCCGTCCCAAACGTCTGAAAAATCATCAAATACAGGAATTTCAAGTTCGCTTTCAACATCCAATTTTTCCGTAAAATTTCCATTTCTAAAAAGCCACAATTCGTTCTCAACAGAGCCTTTGCGGTGTTTTTCAATCAGTTTGAAATTGTACTGTTTTCCATTCACAAACTCTGTCAATGTGTTGATTAAAATATGCCCCAAAACGTGATTAATGTTGCCTTTTTTGAAAACAGGAAACCACGTTGCCGGCGAAACAGAAGTGATTTCAACCCCATATTCGCCGAAACATACCTTAAACAGACCATTTCCGAACCTCGAAACGTCAACGTAAACTTCTTTCAAAACAGAGAGAAAATTATTTTGTTTTTCAATTTTGTCCCAAATTGTCTGAAAAGTTCCGTTAACATTGAGATATAACCCTTGATTTGTCAACAAATTTTTATAGAAATCTGTCATTGCAAAAAACAAATTTAGTTCAACGAAAGTCTGTGCCGTTGTAGAGTCAAGAGGATATTTTGCACAAATTTTTGCATAAGTTTTTGCAAAAGCCGTTTTGAAATTTCCGTCATACATGTCTCGAAAAACGTCATAGTTCAAAAGCCTTGTTACAGTAGCACTATCAAGATTTAATTTTTTATTTTGTTGAACGATATTAAAATCGGTAATCATAAAATTTCCTTTTTATTAATTGTTAAATCGAGCGGTAAGCCTTTAAGCAGAAGTCTTTGCGGCAAGTTCTTTTGCCGTTGCATTGAAATCTACATCGATTAATTTTGCTTTTGAGGCGAATTTGTATTCGGTGTAAACCCCTTTGCCCTCGAATGTGTAAGTTGCAAAGTCACCTTCCACGCCATTTATAGGCATTGCAGTAACTTTTGCTTTGTAAATACAAATGTGGCAATCGCCGCCTGAAATGCTGTCAGTGCCGTCAATTTTTGCTTGAAGTTGGAAGTAATCGGGCTTGTCGCCATCATCTAAACTGAATGTCGCAGATTTTCCGTCTGTTGAGGCAGTAACCGAGCCGCCACTGAGGGCTGAAAGGACATCAAGGCTTAACTCTGCGTATTCTGACGAGAATGAAACCGCCTTAATTTTTGATGCGACCGCAAGAGTTTTTTCGTCGCCTGTAAGTTCTTTTTCGTCAATGTCAAAAGTTACCGAAAGTTGTCTGATACCAGGGACATCGACCCCTGCTCCGACCGTAAATTTTGTCGAACTATCTTCCGTAATCGGAAAAATTTTAAGGTCATTTATGCCTAAAAGTGCTGTCTTTCTTGAGATTGTCATAAAATCCTTCTTTCTTATCTTGTATGTATTATTTTTAAATCAAATGAAAAAACGTGCCTGCCGTTTTTCTCTTTTTCCTTGTAACACGGGGGTTGTAGAGGTCTTATCAACATCATTTTCCCGTTTATTGAAAGAGGTTTTTCATATTGTTTTGGCGGATAAAAGCAATCATAGACTGTGTTTACAATAGATTCAGCCTCTTTCATCGATTTGTTTTTAACGATAACCGAAACGGTCGTTTTCTTTGCAATGTCGCTAAATTCGCCACCCTTGCACTGGAGAATCAACTTTTTCTTATCTGTCAAAAAATCGTCGAAATTAAATGCGACTTCTTCGCTTGAAACGGCGTTTTTTTCCACCAAAAATTCTTTTAAATCGTTGAGAATTGTCATAATAAAAACACCTCTCTGAGCATTAATTTGCCGTCAAAATCCTCGTAATTGTTGACTTGTATAACTTTGAAATTATCTTCGTCATAAGAAATTATGTCGCCGACTCGAACTTCGTCGATGCAAAACATTCTTGCAGGCTTAGTTTTCTGCGTGGAAAGTGAGTTTGGGTCACTTTTTATCGCAAATTCGAACTTACAATTTATCGACTTAATTTCAGAAATCGTCGGAACATCGTATTCATCAACATCTTGAACCGATTTCAAAACGGCAGTGTCATTTAGTAAATGTTTTAACATTTTTCCTCACAATCAACGAATATCGTAGTTTTTGACCGTCCACTTCTTCACAAAATTGAGAGCCTCATTTGAGAGAAGTGCCCCCAAATTTTCTCTGTCAAAATAACTTACGGAAGAATTGCCCAAAGTCACTGATGATATGCCTTTTTGCCTGTTTTTATCATGAGTTGACGGAAATGAAATCGCAAAAGCTTCTTCCATAACCGCATTTTCAATTTCAACGGGCATTTCGGGCGAAAAATCACGAGGAAACTCCAATTTTTGCGTTGAAGATTTTTTGTTGCCAACAAAGTTAAAATTGTTGATTTTCATTGTGGCAAAAATCAAAGCCTGCTCTTTTTTTAACGTCGTCAAATCCGCCCAAGCCTCGGAGTTGGGGCGATTTTGAAAATAGGAATCGGCGGTTTCGACCGTCACAAAAGAGTTTTCATATAATGTAATTGTCATTTTAAAATCCTTTAAGAAAAGCCCGACATAAAGTCGGGCGGGGAAACAATAGTGCCATAAGCACGGGATAAAATTTTTGAAAGCCCGCACCCTACAAGGATTTGCAAGGTACAGGCGGCAAACAACTATGAATTAGTATCTGTCGTTTTAGGAGCAGCCGGTTGCAAAACCGCAAACGGATATCTTGAAGTTGAACCACGTCTGTTTACCGGATTTGCGACCTGAATACCCAATCTCATTACGCATCTGAGTGCAACCATATCTTGTTGAGCGAGGTTGTAAGCGATTGTACCGTCAGTGTTTTGAATGATTGCTTGATCAAGAACTTTGTAAGTCAAATCTTGTCTAATTGAGTAAACTGCTTTGCTGAAATCGCCTGCAATCATTAAGGCTTTGGTCAAATCGAACACGCCACCTTTTTCATCGTAAACGAGTTGTCTGCCGACGAGAGTATTCGGCACTTCGCTTGTCAATGCAGGCATATAGAGCAACTGACCGTTTTTATCACGCAAACTGCGGAATTTTGCTTCCATAGTTCCGTCAACGTAGAAACCTGAAACTCTGAAACCGTCAGCCTCAACCTTAGCCATCAAACCATTTTCGCCGATAATATCTTCGGCAACGTCGCTTCCGGTACCTAAAGTTACGCAATTTCCAGCGGCAATTGCAGCTGGAACGATTGCAGTCGGGTAAGAAGAGGGTTTGTTTGTTCCAAAGAAAATCGCTGAATCGATTGCAATACCGAAGGCTTCGACAATTTGAGGTTTCAAAGCAGCCCAAATATCGTAATTTGCATCGTCCAAAACAGCCTCAGGGATTGGGATAATGACCGCAATTTCTTCTGCCGTGAGGGTCAATTTGTCCCATTCAGCGTTTGTTGTTTTCTTGAGAGCCGTATCGCCATTCAAGAAGTAAGCGTTCGGCAAAGAAGCCGCAATCGGCAATGTTTGTTGCTTTGCACTCATATTCGGCAACTGTTTAAACAAACCGAGTGCCGCAGAAGCAACTGGCATATTTTGGATAATTTCGTTCGAAACGTCAACAGGGATAAGTGCATCGGCGTTCGTTCTTGAGATATAAAGTGCATCTTGTGTCATTTTTTAATCCTTTCTAAATTACCTACCGAGGGCAGAGCGAATGTAATTGTTCATTTGTTGCGAAGTCGTGTAATTAGAAGCCCTTCCGCCTCTAAAGACAAACCCGTGACGAGTTTTTTCGCTTTTAAACAAAAACGGATTTTCATTTTTATAAACCTTCAAAAAACCGTCCAAATCCTCACATTCCGCTGGAATTTCAGACAAAACCAAATTCGGTTTTAAGCAGCCGATTTTTTCGAGTTTATGCAAAATTTCGCCCTCGTTTTTTTGCTTTGTTAAATTTTCAATCTGACATTTTGCTTCATCAAAATTCTTTTGAAGCGTTGTCTTTTCTTCATTTGAGGCATTTAATGCCGTACGATATTTCGCACATTCACGGTGAAGTTTCGCAACCTCAGAATTTTGCGAAATATTTTTTTGAGCCGCAGGCTCTTCGTTTTCAACCACTGGTTGATTTTCCGAAAGTTCGGAAACACTTAATTCTTCTGTCATTAGGACTCCTTTCAGACATTAAAACTTTTTGACCAAATCCGCATCATCAGCGGATTAAAGCATTCTTTTTATTCCGTTTAAAAAATTTATGCAATCCTCTGTCTGTTGTTTTTGCAAAATTTTCTCTTTTTCTTTTTCGTATTTTGCAAGCGAAATCAGAGCAAAACAGAGTTTTTTCGGAGTTGCAGACCAAAAATCCTCATCGCTCCAAAGAAGATATTTTCGAGCAATGGAATAATTCCCTTCAAAGTCATAAAACTTACCGCTGCTGACCGTTTTTTTGTATTTGGGATTTATACTTTTCAAATCGTCCAAAAACCGTACCACATCTGGCAAAAGATTCTTAAAATGAACTTTAAAAATCGCAAGTTCATCAAGCGGAATTTCTCTGTTTTTCGAAAAATATTTTTTGACCTTTTTAACACCCTCAATACCGTGATGTTTGAACACCGAAACAGCAAGCGTATCAATAATTTCAGTTCCAGAAAATTCGTTTTTCAAAACAAATTTTTCATAAATTTCATAAAATCCTATGCCCAAAATCGTCTCTAGAATATCAATCGATTTATGGTCTAAATCGCACTGGTAAAAAACCCCGTCAACAGTGATAATGCAGGGAAAATTGCATATATTATTTTTCATATTAAATTCCATTTACCGCATATTTTAAATTTGCATTGTTATACTTGATATTTTCGGCGGTAATACTTGCCAAAAGGGATTTGTTCTCGAGCAAATACCTTTGAACGTCCTTTGAATCCCACGCCTTGACGTTGAAATTGTTCACAACAACATTCTTTCGGTCAGTTTGAGCATTGTTATACGCAACATTTTCCGCCGGACTCAAAACTCGCTCGCCACCTTTTAACACTGATAAATATTCCGATGTACCAGGGAGCGAATAGCCCGTCCCAGAGGGGATTACGCCACCTGAATGGTGAGAAGGCAAAATTGAACCGAAAAGACCCAATAATCCTCCACCAAAGAAACTTGCCCCACCAATCGAGTTGGACAGGGCATTTCCGGTGGTTGTGGAGATAAGCCCGTTCGTAATTGCGTCTTGGATTGCTTTAATGAAATAATTTTTCAAATCATTCAAAACACCCTTCATAATATCGCCGAAATCCTTTGTGCCATCAATCATATCGCTGATTGCAGAATTAAAAATTCCAGCAAGTTTATCAGAATTGCCCGACAAAGAAGTTGCACACAAAGATGCTTCTTGATAAGTATTTACGAGGTTTTGAGCCATTTCAACCTGCTGTGAATTTACCTCAGACAACTTGCTTGTCGCTTCTGTCAAATTTTGAACAGTTTGCAATGTCGTTTTAATTTGCCCAATTTCCTCTTGATAAGCGGATTTTGACGATTTAGCCGTGTCATTTAATTTGACCATAACCGTCGAAACTTTTTCTAAGTCAGACTTGCTTTTTCTCATTTCAGAAAAAAAGTTCGTCCATTCATTTTTCTTATCTCTATTCATAAAAACCTTTCTTTTAAGTTGTATTTCCGTAGCACAAGTAAGATTTCAGTTTTAACACTATTTGTGTTAATTTTAATCAACAGCAAATGACACTATTAGTGTTAACAGGAAATTCAAATATTGGTTTTAACACTATTCGTGTTATTTGTTGCTATTATTGGGATTAATAGGTGATAATTCTTTTTGCGAAATGGGATTCGTAAAAAGTGACAGCATATCTTGTCTCGTCCATTGTGTCGTCGTTTTCCTTTACAGGTACATCGTCCTCATAGCGAGACTTTTCGTCCTCTGATGGGTATCTGTAAATTCTAAATTCTCTGAGAGTATTTTTGCAGCGTTCGCCATTGATTATAAAATTATCGTAATTTATCAATCCTCTCAAAACAGCGATACTGTCTTGCAAACGAGGTTTTTCTTCGTAGATAATCATATTTGGCAAAGCCTGTCGGAGTTTGTGATTTTGTTCTGGACGGGCATTATCGGCGTTCAAAAATCTGAAAAAGCGACCATACTCTTTTTGTTTTTCGTTAATCCACCGAATAACGTCAGTTTCGTTGAGTCTTGAGCCATAAAGTTCATCGATTTTATAGTAAACTTTATTTTTTGTAATGCCGTACAAGCCGCATGATAGTGGGTGATTCCAGCCCCAATCCAGTCCTAAAAAATACTCGGTAAAATCGTAGTCCGCAATTTTTTTGAGAATTTCACCGTGAGAGCAGGTATGTTTTATCGGAGAAAAAGTGTCGTAAACAAGACCGTCTGCGACCACCCAAAGCCCTTTGATTTTGCGGGCTTCAAACACCCCTCGATAAAGTTTTTTTTGATTTTCAATAAAAGTTTTCGACAGATTCAAATTATCTTCCATTGTAAAATGAAAATAGTCAAAAACGCTTCTTACAGCAGAGTTTCCATCGAGATACGGTTTGATTTTTTCGACATAAAGCCAATGGTTGGGGCTTTCAGGATTGCTGTCCGCCACGAGCCTTGCCCTTTCAGAAGTCAAACGGCTAATAGCCATATTATAAAAGGAGTAGTGGTGTTTGGGAAGTTCGTTTGCGTACCAGAAATCCCACGTTCCGCCTTGAATTGCGGCATCGCTGTCGGACTTTCCGCCCCCTGTAACAAAGCAGGAATAATTTTTGCCCCAAAGTTTTATGTCGAGTTCGCCCGATTGAGAATTGTATTTGCAAGTTGCACCGTGATAGTTTCTCAAGTAGGGCAGAAGTTCTGTCAATACGTTGTTGCGGACTGTTCCTTTTGAATAGCCAGAAAAAACCTTCAAATAATCGTTGCCAATATACGAAAAAATCTGAGGGATTTTATAAATGACAGAAAGCGTTTTCCCCGAACGGGCTGCACCGTCACAGAGGGTGAAAAACTTCATGTTTTCGGGCTTTTTGCTCAAAAATTGTTTGTGCTTTTTTCCGTATTTAGATTTTGTCCAATCAATCGGCATCGTCGTCTCCATCAGCCATTTTTTCAAGGCTTGAAAGATATGCTTTTTGCACCTCAAGAGGAAGCATACCGTCTGTTTTAGCCTCTTTTGAACTACTGCTCATCGCCTTACGTTCTTCCGGTGTCGCAAGAATTTTGTAAAGAGCAATTTGCAGTGTAGGAGTAGTGCTTTCATACCATTTCGCACGAAGTTTTTGTTTAATCATCGTGCGATTGCTCTCGATTGCGTCTTTGATTGCGTCAGACTTATCAAGTCCATAAACGTAAAACGTCGATTTTGAAAATGGTAAAAGTGCAATCAAATCGTTGATAAACAAAAGTTTGTAGTCCGAAATCAGGGAAAGACAATCGTTTACAAGTTTTTTGTATTCAGTTTTTTTAATCGGCAATTTTTTCTTTTTTTCAGCCATAAAATCCTCAAATTTTTTGATAATGCGTTACGACATCGCCCAAAACTTCGGTTTTATTATTGAAATTCCTCCGTAACTGGACGTAAATTGGCTGGTTGTTTTCATCAACTCTACGAGTTTTTTTGAAATCACCATAATAAAAATTTTCACCCGACTTTGTTCCTTTCGGAACAGTTGCAAGATATTTTTTCCTTTGCAAAATTGCCTTTTCATAAGCACTGTCGGCTTTTCGACCATGTCGGTCTTTTACCTGAATATCGTAATTCTTGTCTTGCTCAATCAACCTCGAAACTGCAGCGGAACAATTCGGACAATGACCGTATTCCAAGCAGCGATAGAGTTTTCCTCGAGTAGGCAACAAAATTTTTTCGGCAGCATAAAATTGCCTGCCGCAACAAGATAACATTGCTAACCCCTCCTTCAAAAAATCAGTTCGTCAGTTTTCACGCCTGTTCAGGACTTATGTGAACCTTTTGAACCCAAAGGCTGATTTTAATATAGCAGTTATTTTTTCACTCTGCAAATCGACCGTATAACAAAAATAACAAGTGTGACAAAAAAGAGGAATTGTAAATATTTTGTTACAAACGGCATTTAAAGAGAGTGTTTAAATCTTGCAGAAATGGCTGTGGCAGTAACTGTTTAGCCATTTTCAAAATCAAGAAATACGGATATGGCTGATTTCTTGAAAAAGCGAACTTTTTAATTTGTTTTTCGTTTTACAAAGTGTCAGAGGAAAAAAATTATGACAGAAAAATGCACAAAATATGAAGCATACTCAATGTTTGCAAGCGAAAAAGACTTTTTTGACCACTTGCAAGAATGTGACGATTGCAAAAAGGAATTCGAAAAAGAACTCCGCTTATCCGCACTAATACAGGATTCTGCCTCAACATACAGGGCGATGGTGAAAAAAAATAACACAAAAAAATTAATGTGCAAAATCGCCTGTGTACTTGTATTATTCATTTCTTTCGGGGTATTTACGGGTTTTGAGGTCAAACGACATCAGCGTTTTGACAATTTCGTCAAGGCAAATACCGAAACCTCTGTTATCTCTCAAGACGGGCTTCCCGTGGACGATTACGGCTTTTTTGATTACAACTAAGGATTTCCGACTTGAAACAAATTATTGATAATTATAAAAACAGCGTAAAGGCAATAATCAAGAACCTTACAGGCAATCCAAATGAAGATTTGGAGCAAGAGGTCTTTGTCAGAGTGTGGAAAAACCTCGGAAAATACGATGAAACAGGCAAATTCCGCCAATGGATAAGCACAATTACCTCAAATATCTGCAAAGACTACCTAAAATCGGCATACAACCGCTATTCATCACTATTTTCGCCAGACGATGAAACTGAAAATTTGCCCGATAACAGATGCGACCTATCCGAAGTTTTCGAGCAAAAATTGAGGAGAAACAAAGTTGCAAAAGCAATCCTCAAACTTCCAAAAAAACTACAAGAAGCAATCGTACTCTACGAAATCGACGGTTTAGATTACCAAGAAATCGCTGACAGATTGAAATGCCCGTTAGGTACAGTAAAATCAAGGATTCACAAGGCAAGACAGGCACTTTACGACAAATTACAAGACGTCTTATAAATAACTTACGAGAGAGAAAAAACAAACCCTCAAAGGTTTACACAAACAAAGAAAGGCACAAAATGAAAAAATCACTATTATTAGCATCAACTTTACTTTTAGCAATGCTCTTCAATGTACCTGCTTTTGCTGAAGAGGACAAACTTGCTGATGCTGGCTGCAACTTCAAAATGCCGCCTATGCACCGTGAAATGCCCAAATTGTACGATAAAAACGGCAAAGAACTCACTGCCCCTCCGAAAAAGGGTCAAAAGGTCTATGATGCAAAGGGGAACGAACTTCCACCCCCGCCCAAAATGGACAAAAAAATGCCCCCAAAACCAGACCTCAACTTAACAGAAGCACAAAAGGCTCAAATGGATAAAATTCGTGAAGAATCAAAAAAAAAGATGAAGCCGATTCGCAAACAAATCCATGATTACCAAAATCAAATTTGGGAAATCAAAGAAAATGACTCGCTTTCTTGTGAGCAAAAACGAAAAAAAATTCAGCCGATTTTTGAAAAAATTCAAAAATTGCAAAATCAAAAAAATGAAATTCGAAAGGCTGATATGCAGCAGTTTGAGTCACTTTTGACGAAAGAGCAAAAGCAAAAACTTGAGCAGTTCAAAAAAACTCACAAGCCACCAATGAAACATCATCATCCGCATCACCCACCAATGATGCCCGTTTTCCCTGATTAAAAGTTTACACTGTCACCATAGACATAAGCCCCCGAAAATCCAACTTTCGGGGTTTTTCTTTATCAAAAATTATGCAATAATAAAAAAATGAACTATATCCCGAATAGAAACGACCAAAATGCAATGAAATCAATGTTTAACGACATTGCAAAAAATTACGATTTTTTAAACGACGTAATGACGTTTTTTACTCAAAAATCAATAAAAAACTCCGCAATAAACAGTCTCAAGCCCAATCACAGCAACATTTTAGACGTTTGCACCGGCACGGGTGACATTGCAATAATGCTTGCGAAAAAATTTCCCAACGCAAGCATCACTGCTCTCGATTTCTCTCTCGAAATGCTAAAAATAGCAAAAATAAAATCAAAAAATTTAAACATAAATTTTATCAACAACAATGCACTAGACATGCCGTTTTTAAACAATTCATTTGACCTTTGCACAATTTCATTTGGGTTAAGAAATTTGCCTGACATAACAGCCGCAATCAAAGAAATTCACAGGGTTTTAGCCACAAACGGCGAACTTCTCATTATAGACCTTGGTAAGCCAAAAATGAATTGGCTCTATCCTTTAATTTTGGACAAAGTTATTCCCATTCTCGGCAAAATTTTTCACGAAAACAAATATCCGTATCAATATCTCGTCGAAAGCCAAAAGGATTTCCCGTCACCGCAGAATTTGTCAAAAGTTCTGCAATCAGTGGGATTTGCCGATACAAAAATTCGCAATTTTCTCTTCGGCACAATCACCGTTCTGACCGCTGAGAAGTCTAAATGATATGTTCTTTAATCGCTTTAACCGCCGCCTGAACTCTATCATCGACACACAATTTTTGCAAAATGCTACAAACGTGTGCCTTTGCCGTGTGTACACTGACGATTAATTCTTTCGCAATCTCAGTGTTGCTCTTGCCTTGAACAAGATGTTTCAAAACTTCAAGTTCACGGTCGGTCAACTGAGCCCTTGCGTCCGAAACGTCTGTTCTCTGTAATTCCGAAATATTTTCAGGTTTCGGAAACAAATCCAACGCAGCCCTTGCGACAGTAGCATCAATCCAGCATGCACCTTTTGCCACATTTATAATAACTTGTGACAAAACATTCGGGTCGATATCCTTCAAACAGTAAGCACAAGCACCTGAACCAAGTGCCGCAACAACCTCTTCCCCTCTTTCGTGAGAAGTCAAAATGATAACGTTTGTGTTGGGAGAAATTTCCTTCGTTCTTTGAGTTGCCTCAAGACCATTCATTCCCGGTAATCCTAAATCCATCAATACCACGTCAGGTTTTTCTTTGGCAATTATCTCAAGTCCGCTATTCGCATCTTCCGCCTCGCCGACAACGCTGATATGCTCAAATTCATTCAACGTCGAACGCAAACCGATTCTAGTCAATTTGTAGTCCTCGATGATAACCACTCTTACCTCATCTGTTACAGTTGCATCCATATTTTTCTCCATTTCAAGTTTATAACAGAATAATAATCCTTTTAAAGCCTTTGTTTATTAGTCTAAAAGATAGACCACTCGGACTATATATTTGAGACCAGTTCGCTTATCATATAAAAAGATCCTGTTATTATCGTAAGATTTTTCCCATTAGAATAATTTAATATATTTGCGGTTTTATAGAATTTTTGAAATTTTATATTCAAAGATTCATCAATTTTTTCATAAATTTCTTCCGCCGAAACGGACAATTTATTCCCAAATTGATTTAGAAATACGTCATCTCCAGCACGAAACAACGTATTCACGACCTTATCGTATTCTTTTGTAGATAGACAGCCATAAATCCAAACCCTATGCTCGTTTGGAAAATAAAAATCCAAATTTTTTCTGAGCATTACAGCCGCATCGGCGTTATGTGAACCATCAACAATCCTATTTAATTTTTTGTCATACTGAAATCTTGCAGGAATGAATGCAGTTTTTAATGCGGTGTTTATTGATTTTTCGGTAATTTTCAAGTCCATTTTTTTCAATTCTTCAGCAATTTTTAACACCAAGGATAAATTCTGACATTGGTGCAAGCCCCACAAAGCAAATTCGTGTTTTTTCCCGTCAAAAACTGCGTAATTTACCCCATTTTCAAACTCAATCTCAACTTTTTTGTCAGCAAAAATTATCGGTACAGATTTTTCACTCGCAACCGACGAAATCGTGTCTTTACCCAAGTTGTTGGCATTTACGACACATTTAACATTTTCTTTTATAATTCCTGCTTTTTCAAATGTAATTTTTTCAATCGTATCGCCAAGCCTATCTTTGTGGTCAATCGAAATCGACGTAATCGCCGTAATCAAAGGTTTTTTGACAACATTCGTCGCATCAAATCTTCCACCCAAACCTGTTTCAAGGACGACAAAATCAACTTTTTTATCGTAAAAATACTTGAATGCAGCCGCCGTAAGGATTTCGAACTCCGAAAGGTCGAGGTAATGTTTCTTGCCCAAGTTTTCAACAAAAGAAATATACCGAACAAAATTCTCGTCTGAAATATCTTCGCCATTAACCTTGAAACGCTCGTTATACTTGAAAATATGAGGGCTTGTATACAACCCGACATTATATCCGGATTGTTTCAATATTTCCGCTGTAAGCGTGCAAACAGAACCTTTTCCGTTCGTTCCTGCAACGTGAATGACATGCAAATTATCCTGAGGGTTTCCACAGAGTTCCAAAATCGCAGAAATCCGTTCCAGTCCTAATTTTATGCGGAACTTTCCACTTGAGTGTAATAATTTTTCTGTGTTTGAATAATTTTTGTCTATCATTTTATAATTGATAAAAGGTTTTCGATAATTTCTTGTTTTGCTTGTGGTCTTGAGTGCGAATATGCCGATTTAGACATTTTTTTGATGTAATCGGGGTTATTGACGAGCGATTTGACGAGTTCCAACATTCTTTCCCTCTTGAAATCCTTGTCCTCACAATAGAGTGCAAAGCCCATTTTTTCAGCCTCATGGGCGTTTTTGCGTTGGTGATCAGCCGCCGCATAAGGATATGGAACTAAAATGCACGCCGAACCGCAAAGGGTCAATTCCGACAAACTCAACGAGCCTGCACGGGCAATTACAATGTCTGCAGACTTGAGAGCGTAATACATTTCATCAAAATATGGACGAATAACAAGGTTTGTATTTTGCGAATAATTCGGAAAATATTCCGAAATTTCCTTGATGAAATCGTCATATTTCTTTTTGCCCGTTTGGATTACAAACTG
>OMSS01000109.1 GCA_900313795.1 uncultured bacterium
GGAAGGTAAGGTTACGACAATCATTTCAATTGATTCTGCGTTCCCTGAAACTTACAAAAAAATTAAAAACATCAATGCTTTTGAAAAAGTTCGTGAAAATATTGAAAAATATGCAAAAGCAGAAGGAAAACTTTACGTTAAGTACGTTTTGATGCCTGGATTTAACGACACGTTGGAAGAAATACAGGCGTGGTTGAAGCATTGCCAAGATGCTGGCGTCAAGAAAATTGCCTTCGATATTGAAGATCATTGGTTTAAGGCAAATCGTCACCATATTCCTCAACATATTTACGATTTGTTCGATTATGTCATAAAGAACCATTATCATTATGGTTTGAATGAATATCAACTTTATGAAAGAGCGATGAACCTTCGTGAGGATAGAAAAAAAGACCTCGGAGATGAAGTTTAGTCGTTTCCTATAGGCAGGCAAAGTTTTATGGAAAATATTGATATTAATAATCCTCATACTTTTCTGAGTTGCGATTGGCTCGAACATGGCATAATTTTTGACCATAGCAATATTATTCGAGTTTGCTGCTCCCAGTGTAACGAGGGTGGCGGCAGACCTATACTTGCTTATAATTATCACGGTGAACTTTTGGATTGGGATAAAATTTTTGCTCAAAAAAAAGAAATGCGTGATGTTCAAAGAAGTGGCGAAACTTACTCAAAATGTAAGGGTTGCATACTTCTTCGAGAAGATGAATGGGATGATGAAAATTACATAAAACGATTGCTTTTGACTCATTGGATTGATTGTAATTGCCGTTGTATTTATTGCCCTGCTGTGCGTGACGACAAATTAAAACGAGAAAATAAACATTATGACATTTTACCTGTTTTGAAGGATATGTGTGACAAAAAAGTTTTAGACAAGCACGCATATATTTCCATTGCTGGTGGGGAATCTACGATATATCCGGAGTTTGAAGATATGCTTCATCTTCTTTTAGATTACGGCTGTGACAATATTTTAATCAATTCTTCGGGGATAAAATTTTCTCCTGCAATAGAAAAAGGCTTGAAAAACCATTGTCTTGAGGTTGTTATTTCAATCGATTCTGGTACTCGTGAAACTTACGAAAAAATTAAGTTGGTTAAAACTTATGATGCGGTTTGCGAAAATTTGAAAAGATATGCAGCCGCTCAAGGGGACCAAAGACTTTATCTCTGCTCGAAATTTATTATCGTTCCTGATTATAACGATAATGAAAATGAAATCGAACTTTGGTTGAAAAAATCTCGTGAACTTGGAATTGAACATGTCGCAATCGATATCGACATTCATTGGGTGCAAAAAAACATGAATAATCTTCAAAATGAAAGAAGAATTTATGATTTGATTGTCTATACAAAACAAATTGCAGACAGAGAAAATTTGAAATTGAGATATGATGAAAGAGCATCGATTATGAGAAAAGTCCACCATGTCAAAACGGCTGTTTTTGGTGGCACAATGAGAAAGATGGGAAAAAATGTTTAGATATCACGAAAAATATGATTGCTCAAAAGATTTTATTCCGTCGTTTTACAGTTGCCCTTGGATTCAACACGGATTGGTGTTTTTTAGATATAAATTGACGATGTGCTGTTATTGTGGGCATACAGGCGGCGGTCATACACTCGTCAAAGATAATTACAGTGGTCAGCCGATTAATTGGGAACATCTTTTTAAACAAAAAAAGACCTTCAATCGTTTAGCAAAAAGAGGCTTGATTAACGATAATTGCGTTGATTGTCCGTTTTTACAAAAAAGACCCGCTTCTGATTGGGAGAATGAAGAGGAATATCTTTCAAATCTTTATATCAGTCACTGGGTTGACTGTAATTGTAGATGTGTGTACTGTTTTGAGGCTCAGCACCCTGAAGAATTTCAGTATAAAACAAAACCGTATTCGGTTTTGCCGATTATAAAAGAAATGCTTCAAAAAAATATTTTAAGACGAGGCGGAAGTATTCACTTTGGCGGTGGCGAACCAACTTTGTTGCCTGAATTTGAGGATATTATAAGACTTTTATTGGATTATAAATTTTACGACCTGAGAGTACATACTTCCGGCATCAAATATAGTCCAATTTTGGAACGAGGGGTGCGTGAAGGTCGCCTGAGAGTTGTCGTTTCCGTTGATGCAGGAAATGCTGAAACTTACCAAAAAATTAAGCAAGTTCCTCAGTACGATACTGTTCGTGAAAATGCGAAACGTTATGCTGCTGCACAGGTTCACAGAAAACATGCCTTGACTCCCGAAATTTATATGGACGGCAGCCTTATGGTTGGTACGAAATTTATTATCATTCCAGATGTCAATGATACATTGGAAGAGGTAGAAAACTGGATTATGGCTGATGTTGAGGCTGGTATTCGTACGACGATTATTGACCTTGAGGAAAATTGGTTCAAGGCTCACGAGCAGGATTTGCCCCAAAGTATTTTTGATTTTGTTTACGAAATCAAAAAATTGTCCGATAAATACGGTACCCACTTTGAAATGTATGAGCGTGTCGAAAATATGATTAAAGAAAATCCGGAGAAGGCACCTTGGTATGCTCAGGAATTAGCATAGTTCGTTTTTCTCGTTGAGGTTCTCCGAGTTGATAATTCGCCGCAAATTCACTGTCTTTCGTGATTTGTTCTTTCAATTCCGACAAGGATTTGAACGGTCTTTCTTCACGAATTTTTGCAATGGGTGAAACTTTTACGATATTGCCGTATAAATTGCCTGAAAAATCTAATAGGTGAACTTCTGGAACAGCAATGATATCACCCATTTCAACAGTTGGGCGAAGTCCATAATTCATCACGCCACGATAATTTTTTCTGTTGGTCGAAACGATTACAAAATACACTCCACGTTCAATTTTTATAAGTTCTTCAGGATAGATTAAATTTGCGGTTGGAAAGTTAATCGTTCTGCCGATTTTTCGCCCGTGAATTACAGGAGATTTGATGTAAAATCCGTAGCCAAGAAGGTCTCTTGCAAGTTCAAAGTTTGAGTTTTTAATTGCATTTTTTATTGTTGTTGAACTTATGAGGGTGTTTTTCGTTGTGATTGGCGGAACTTGGAAATATTTGAAGCCAAAATCTTCTGAATATTTTTTGAGCAAATCAGGGTTGCCTTCTCCTCTCAAACCGAAGGTGTGGTTAAAACCTGTTGTGATTGCAACTGGTTGAAAGTACGGAAGGATAACGTTTTCGAGGTAATCTTGTGCCGTCATTTTTGCAAAATCTTCATTAAAATCGAGCAAAAATACATAATCAACCCCGAGCCTGTTCAACATATTTAATTTTTCGTTAAACTCTAAAATATTCTCGTTTTTAACGCCGGTGAAGGTCTCTCTTGGGTGCTTGCGGAAAAGGATTACACCCGATTGAGTGTTGTAAATTTTTGCACATTTTACGGCATTTTTTATAACAACGGCATGACCTGTGTGTATGCCGTCAAAAAATCCCAAAGCAAGGGATAAACCGTGAATATGTGACAATCCGCCTATAACTTTCATAGTTTGATTATATATTTATTTTGTAAAAAAGTCGATAATTTATTCAATCGGTGTATTTTTGTATAAAAATTATTATGTTAAAATAGTTTTTGTAGCGAAAATTAATCGCAAATATTTGGTACGAGTAAATAAAGTCAGATAGCATGAACCTTTTAAAAAAAGAAAAAAAAGCATTAAAAAGAGAATATAACCAGTTAAGAGCAAAAAAAATTCCACAAATTCAACTAACTTGCCACTTGGAATTAAATCCTTCTCACGAGGCGGAACACCTTCATTGGGGTGCTTATGTTGATAAAGATAAAAGCGTGTTTTTCAGGTTCGCAACTTTTTCTGATGCAAAATCTGTTACGGTAGAAATAAAATCTACTCATAAAAGAGAAATAAAATATTTGCCTCTTGAAAATAAATGCAATGGCGTTTTCGAATTGCGAGTAAATTCTAAAATTGCTAAGGCTGGCGACAGATACAGATTTGTTATTGAAAGACCAAATTTGCCGACGAAACGTGTTCGTGACCCGTATTCTGCATTGCAGGAAAAATTCAGCGTTTGGTCGATAATTTTTGACCATCACAAATACAAATGGCACGATGAAAGATGGCAAAACGGTAAAAATCCAGCCAAAGTCAGCAGACTTGCAGGCCCTTTGAGAAAAATGGCACCCGTTGGCAGTTTGCGAATTTACGAGGTGAATATTCCCTCTTTGACCGAAAAAGGTACATATATTTCTGCAAAGACAAAGTTCAAACAGGCTGCATCATTGGGTTTCAACGCTGTTCAAATCATGCCCGTCGAGAATTGTTTTTCGTTCAACTGGGGCTATGACGGGGTAGATAAATTTGCTCCGAACAACACTTATGGTACGCCAGATGACTTGAAGGAATTAATTGATTACGCTCATTCGCTCAATTTGAACGTTATTATGGACATTGTCCCGAATCATTTTGGACCTGATATGGTTGATGTTAACAATGCTGGACCATATACAGATGGTTGTAACGAATTTGGCTTGAAATTCAATTATGAAGGCGATAATTACGAGCACGCAAGAAGATTT
>OMSS01000170.1 GCA_900313795.1 uncultured bacterium
ACTAACGGAAGACGAAAGAATTTATAGTGTTAATTCAATTAGTATAGAAGAAATAAATATTGAAAACGGAAATACTGCAATTGTTAAAATAAGCTATGGAGATATTATAGGAGAAGATTTAACTAATGAAAGATTTAGCACATTAGTTGAATTTAATTCTAATACTAAATATTATAGTAAAGGAAATAATATAAATAGTGTCAATGATTTAGAAATAGCAAAAGTCGACAACAAAACCGTAACAAGAAACATTATCAAAATGCCCACCATTATTCTCATACGGGTCTTGTTATTTCGGCGTGTTTTGACTAATTTAAAATTTTCAGACAAATCGACAGGCGAATTGCTTTTTTCTTTATTAGACTTTTTCAAAATGTTAAAACTCTCAATTAATGACATTATATTATAACATCATTGATGCTAAATTTCAACATTTTTCATCATGTCAATTAAAGTCTGAATTGTTGTATCCATCGAAACACTATCGGAAACTCTCTGTTGCAAAAATGCGTTAATTTGAGGCATATACTCAATCGCAACGTCAAGTCTCGGGTTACTTCCGGGGTTATACATACCTACGTCAATCATATCCTTGTTTTCACGGTACAAAGACATCAACGTTCTCATCTTCGCTGCAGCAGCCTTATGCTCCGGAGAACAAATTGCCGAAAATAGACGGCTGATGCTTCCCAAAACGTCAATCGCAGGATAATGGTTCATTTCCGCAACTTTTCTCGACAAGAATATGTGACCGTCTGTAATACCACGAACAGTATCTACAATCGGGTCGTTGATATCGTCACCTTCCATAAGTACGGTATATAGTGCAGTAATAGAGCCTTTCGGAGAATTGCCCGCACGTTCAAGAACTTTTTGAAGCCAAGAGAAAATTGACGGCGGATAACCTTTCATTGTAGGCGGTTCGCCAATAGACAAGCCAACCTCACGACCAGCCATCGCACAACGTGTAACCGTATCTGTCATCAAGAATACTTTTTTACCTTGATCTCTAAAATATTCACAAACCGAAGTTGCGGTATGCAAGCATTTTTGTCTAATCAAAGGTGGTTGGTCGCCAGTTGAGCAGACCAATACAGACTTAGCCATACCTTCAGGACCAAGCGAATCTTCAACGAATTCTTTAACTTCACGACCACGTTCTCCGATTAGTGCAACAACGTTAACATCTGCATCAGAGTTTCTCGCAATCATACCCAATAGCGTTGATTTACCTACACCAGAGCCTGCAAACAAGCCCATACGTTGTCCACCGCCAAGGGTTAACAGAGAGTCAATAGCACGCACGCCGCAAGAAAATTTTTCCGTAATAATAGGTCTTGAAAAAGGTTCCGGAGGTGGGTTGTCAATGTGCATCCATGTTGCATCGGTTGTATCTAAAGGTTTTCCGTCAATCGGTTCTCCTAACGGGGAAATCAATCTGCCGAGCAAAAAGTCTCCCATCGGCACTGTGATTGGATTTCCAGTCGTTGTAACCAACGAACCTTGTCCAATTCCGGATCCGTCATAAAGCAAAAGCAACTGAGCATATTCACCTTTAAACGCAACAACCTCAGCGGGTTTTCGCTCTCCGTTATAAGTTTCGATGAAGCACAAATCTCCTACTTTCAGTCCAGGAAGGTTAACTTCAACTGTCAAACCCAAAAGTTTTGACACAGAACCTTTATAACTAAAAAGCGGGGTATTGTGAATGATATCAAAAGCCCTTTGTTTAGTAAATTCAATCGATTTAATAATACTTTGATTAAGTTCCATTATCCGTTATTCCCAAAGTTATAGTCTTGAATGTATGATTCACCGATTGTATCGACCGCTTCAACACGTATATCCGTAATCAATTCAGAATATGAAATTACGACGATAGTCGGAATATGACGTTCCAAAAGTTGATACAGAGGAAGTCTAATACGAGGCGAACAGAGAATTACAGGCTGACGACCGATATTTTGGTGTGCACGCATAAGTGTTTGTGCCGAAGATTCAATGAGTTCTTGAACTTGCAACGGGTTCAAGAGGAACATTGTACCAAGTTCTGTACGTTGGCAACTGTCGTCCAAAGTCTTTTCCCAATCTGAAGAAAGGGTCAATGCGTACAAAATCTTATCCTGTGTTGAGTTTGACAAACAAATTTGTCTACCGAGTGCCGCTCTCAAACGTTCTGACAAGATATCCGGCTCTTTCGAAAATCTTGCATAGTCGCAAAGACGTTCAAAAATAAACATAATATCCTTGATAGAAACTTTTTCTCTGATTAAGTTTACAAAAATCTTTCTCAAGTCCGATGTAGAAATAATTGTCGGAACAAGGTCGTTGACAAGGGTCGGGTCTTGGCTCTTGACAAGTTCCATCAACTTCAAGACGTCAGTTTTTGTCATAACTTCGTCAACATATTTTCTTACACTTTCTTGCAAGTGAGTAACGATGACGTCAACAGAGTCGACCTGAGTCAAGCCGTCTCGAGGGTCGAAATCATCTGGGTTCAACCAATAAGCCTGAGTTTGATACGTCGGGTCAATACCGACAATAGCATCTTTCGGAACATCTTTGCCCAAAGCATCCCATTGGTCAGCGATAACCATGTTTTTGCCAGGGTAAACCGAACCTGTTGCAACAGTGTTACCACGAATTGAAATCATATATTCATTCGCCTCAAGTGCAGAAGAGTCCATAATACGAATGTTCGGAATAATGAAACCTAATTCATCAGTAACTCTTTGACGTAAAGCAGCGATTTTTGGCAACAACTGACCTTCTTGGTCAGGGTCTGCAATAATCAACAAGCCAGAACCAACTTGTAAACTCAAAACGTCGACGCCCAATCTCTCGTACATTCTGTTCGGGTTTACCAAATCTTGCATGTTCTGACGAACACTTTCCAACTGACCCAACTGAGCCTGAACATCTTGATTTACCAAAACTGAGAACGCTGCAACAGCAATGATTGCAGCATATAAAACAAACGGAAACCACGGCAAACCTGTCCAGTGTGATGTAAGCCCGATTACAAGCAAAAATCCTGCCGCAAAGAACAAACTGAACGGTTTGCTCAAAATTTGAGATTCCAAATCCTTACCCAATGAAGGGCTTGCAGCCGTTGA
>OMSS01000192.1 GCA_900313795.1 uncultured bacterium
TTTCTATTATCAAACTATTTTTCAACTCTGTAAAGAAATCGTTAACCTCTTCTTTTAATGTTTCAGGTTCTTCTTCATCTTGTTCGTTGATTTCTTCATCGGGTGTTGTTTCGAGGGATTTTTCATTTTCTGTTTGTTCTTCTGTTGTTTCTTCGGTTTGATTTTTGATAGTCAAATCGACCGTTGTATTTTCAGGTTGAATTTCAGTTTTTTGAACATTATCTTGTTGTTCAGAAACAGTTTTTTCATTTTCTAATTTTTTTTCAGCAACATTTTCGGTATTTTCGTTCAACTTTGTACCGCAAAATCTGCAAAAATTCTGATTTTCCTGATATTCTTTACCGCAATTAGGACAGAACATTTTTCCCTCATTTCCACATTTATAATATCATATTTATTAAAAAAATACATCTGTTACGAATTTTTAACAGAATAATTATTTGAGGGTTATTCTTCTTTTTATGATTTCAATTCTTTTCAAATCACGTTGTGTTTGTTCTTTTGATTGAAGCCAAAGGAGTTCAAACTCAAGGGCAGCAAGGATTGCGTTTTGAGGTTCATTTGTGTTTAAAACTTTTGAATTAAACAATATTTTTTTTGTTTCGAAACCGCTCATGTAGGTAGAGGGGCTTTCCGCACTTTGCAACCTGATTGCTAATGCTGAGTGCATATTGATAAATTTCGTCGTTGTCGACGTCCTGGCTTGTTAAGCCCAAAGAGCCGCACATATCTGTTCGACCGAAAATTATGCCGCTCATTCTTTGACAACTTTCGGCATTTAAAATCTCGTCTAAAAGTGCAGCACCGTTGAAGGTTTCGATGTTGGCGTAAATTTCCGGAAATTCATCGTCGTGATAGACTTCTTCGACCACCGTGATGAATTTTTCAAGTGCATACGCAGATTCTATCATAGGGACAACGAGTTTTCTTATGCCGATTTCTTTTGCAAACTTTGTGTCACGATACGCTTCAGAACCGCCAACTTTGAGGGTAAATCCCATTTGTGCATCATCAGCAAGTTCTTTTAAATTTTCGACATCTTCTCTTGTTAAATCTTCAAGAGCCTCTGCTTTCAATGTTTCGGCAAAGTAGTTCGTTTTTAATTTTTTTAGTATATCGGTTAATTCGCTACTGTTTTTCATCTTTTTCTCATTAATAATGCCGAAGAAGGGACTCGAACCCTTATGAATTTCTTCGCACGCACCTGAAACGTGTGCGTCTACCATTTCGCCACTTCGGCATTTATTTGATTATAATTTGCTATATAGTGGCTCGTCAAGAAAATTTTGAACTTTTTTAAGTTTTTTTCGTTATATTTTTTGTAATCAAACCTTAAATCTGATATACTTGGTTGAAAAAGGTAATGAAATCTATGTTTAAGAAAATTTTTTCCTGTTTTTTAATAACATTGATGTTTTGTATAAATTCACTCCCTGTGTTAGCAGATGAAACGGCTTGGCTTGTTAATGTCAAAAAGACTGACACAAATAGTGTTAAAAATATTGTAGACTTTTATGCAAGGCAAACAAATATGCCTGAAGTGTCGAGTAATTCTGATTATACGTTTGTTGTCGTTTCTTCTCAAAAAGGTGATTTTTGGGTTGCTTTGTACGAAAAAAACGCTGATGATGTTAGCCTTTTTATCTATTCTCCGTCAGACAAATTCAGTGTTCAAAAGGATTTGAAGATTCGTTTTAAGAAAAACAATTTGAAATTTTCAAACGAACGCTCTTCGTCTTTGTTGAAAATGAAGAAACAAGATGCTCAGAAAATTATAAAAGATTTTGAGAAAAAATATAACGAACAAAAACAATCCGCAGAAAATTATCAAAAATATAAATTTGATAATATTGCATTTAAACCAAATAACACAAATAGTGTTATTGCTGGATATGATTTTAGTGATGAGGCTCAGGCTCGGTATGATGCAGGTTTTCAGATAGAAAATAATTCATATTCTCAAAATTTGAATAATCAAAATCAAAATAATTATAGAGTCGAAAATGTTCCAAAATCTATCCAAAATCAACAATCGCAATATGTTAAGCAAGGTTCTGTATCGGTAAATCAAAATTCAGTTATAAGTGGTAATGTTCTTCCTGCGGGAGTAACACTATTAGTGTTATTGCAATCAGCAGTTAGCACTTCGAGCCTTGATTCACAAGATAGATTGTCTGCAACGTTAAAAGATGATGTTCAAGTTGGAAATGTTGTAATTCCTGCAGGCAGTCTTGTTTATGGAACAGCAACTCAGGCGGAAAGAGCAGGCGGTGCATATCGTGACGGTTCTGTAACTATAAAATTTGATAGACTTTTGACACTTGAAGGGGAAGAGTATTCTTTTAATTCAAAGCCGATAGTTTTGAAAAACACAAATAGTGGTACGTCTTCTCGTGCTGCAAAAATTTCAGGACGTATGGTTGCGGCAACGCTTGCAGGAATTGCATTTGCGGCATTGGCTGGTGCAATCGGTAGCACAGATGATTGGGGAAGAACGCTAGCCATTGGGGCAGCAACTGGTGCTGTCGGTGGTGGGATTTCTTTAATTGGTGCAAACGGTGAAGAAATCGATATTAAAGAAGGTGCAGCACTGACGGTGGTTACGGAGTAATTATGATTGCAAAACGATTTTATATTTTAGCAGGAATTGTTATTGTCGTGTCAGTTTTTGTTTCTGGCATTTTTTCGATTTTCGAAAATGTTCAAGTTGACGATTTCAAGCCTGCTTTTATTGCATTTTTGCTTGATTCTTCTGACAAAAATCAAAAACTTGAGACACAAAAGAAGTTTATAAAACAATTTTGTTCTACTCTTGATCCAGATGATAGAATTAAAATTTTGCAAGTTTCAGGGGATTCGTATTTGATTTATGAGGGTTCTCCGCAAAATTTGAACGGGATTAAAAAATCTCTTGACGTTTATACAAAAGACATTAAAAACACAAAAGGAACGACTTATGATAAGGCGATAAAAAAGGCTGTTCAACTTTGTCTTGTTATGAAGAAGAACGGTTATGTTCCATCGATTGTTGTTATAGGAGATATTGAAAATGGCGGAAAGTCTTTGATTGACTGGAACACCTTACCAAATAACATCAAAAAAACATTAAAATATATGCCTGATTTATCGATTTCTTTTTTGTGGGCTGAACCGAAAG
>OMSS01000003.1 GCA_900313795.1 uncultured bacterium
TGTCAAAAATTTTTTCATAAACATTCTCCTAATAACAACTTAAAATTCACTAAAATTCACTAAAAGTCCATATCTCTTAGTTTATAGTACAGGAAAATTACACAAAAAAGCAATATTATTTTCAAAAAGATTTAGTTTTGTAATCATTGAATTTTGTCCGTCAGTGTATAAAATATTTTTGTAAAACCAACAAGGATAAAGTATGAAAAAAGCACCGATAGTCGAAATAATTATGGTAATATTAGCGTCGTTATTGTATTTTGCGGCAAATTTGCAACGTGTTGCAGTCCCTGGGGCGGTATTTACTTTGTTGCAAAACGACCTTCAAACCACCGCTCAAAGCATTGCATCTTTGGGCTCATATTTTATGTACGTTTATGCCGCAAGCCAACTGGTCATCGGCATTTTAATCGCAAGATACGGCGGATTTAAAGTTATAACTTTAGGTTCAATTTTGTTTTTTGCCGGAAGTTTGCTTTTTCCTGTCGCACAAACCTTGCCGCTATTGTATTTCAGTAGAGTTTTAATCGGCGTCGGTTCGGCAAGTTTCTATCTCTCTTTGATTGCTGAAACAAAAAAAATCGTTCCTCATAAAAATTTCGGCGTAATCCTCTCAATCGTCCTGTTGGTCGGATTTTTGGGCGGAATTGTTGCAAACGCTCCGCTTGTTGTTTGTATCGATAAATTGGGCTGGAGAGAAACTTTTTGGATTACAGGTGTCGCAACTGCAGTGATTGCAATACTTTTTATAGCGATAAGCAAATTTGCGGACAAAGAACCTGAGGACAAAACCGTAAAATTCGATTTTTCGACGTTCAAAAGCGTATTCTCCGATAGAAGAAACAATGTTCTTTATACCTTTTCGTTCATAAATTATGGTCTTTACTACGTTATTCAAACTGTTATCGGGAAAAAATTTCTTGAAGATTTTTGTATGATAACAAACATAAAAGCGGCGACAGTTTTGTCTGTTATGGGGGCATTGTATGCTTTTGCCGGGTCAATCATCGCAATTATGAGCAAGGCTGCGGTTTCAAGAAGGGTTATTTTCTTGAAAATCGCCTCGTTCAACACGTTTTTCAGTTTCGCAATAATTTTGGCTTGTCTTTTTGTAGATTTTAAAGACCCGATTATTCCGAGTTTGCTGTTTTGTTCACTGTCGTTTTGGGGAAGCCTTTCTCCTTTGCTCGTACCGCTTTTGCACGATATTAACAATCCCAAAATCGCAGGTACGGCAGTTAGTATTTTGACTTGTGGATTTTGCGTAACTGTGGGTATTTTGGGCAATGTTGTCGGATTTTGCCTCGACTTGTTCAGAAATCATCAGACTCTCAACCTTCCGATGTTCCACGGAAACGGTGCATACATTGCGATTTTCTCATTCGGCTTAATGCTTGCGGTTATTGCACTTATCAATGTTTTCAAAATCGAAGAAAGCCAAAAAACGAAGCGTATTTTGGCACACTTGAGATATCTTGAAAACGTTCAACTCGAACGTGAAGGAAAGATTGAAGATTTGAGACATCATTCGTATCATATTTAGTGATTAATATTGAAAATATCGGTCAAAATCCACATCATCAAAGCAACAGAGGAGTTTGTAAACTTCATCGTCTTCGTCCATACGTTGAAAATTATATTCATCGAATTTCCACAATTTGGGACTGTTTCCGATAACACGAACGATTTCTTTGTCGTATAAAATTTTGAGTTTTTGTTTAACAATTTCAGTTGGCATTTTGAGCATTTTTGATAATTCGACAGCCGAAACACCCTCTTCGTGAGAGGTTTTTTCGGGGGTTAAGAACATTAGTTCCATTCCGACTTTTTTCAGGTCAGAATCATCTAATGTGCTTTGATATTGATATTCTTCTTCTTCGTAGTCCATTTTGATATCTCAAAACCCATACTGACACAGTTTATAATATCGTGAATATCGGTTTAGTTCCATCATCTGAATATTTGATTGTTAAGAAAATTATAAATTGTTTTTTAAAATATTTAATAAAAGGTGACAAAATACTTTAAAAAAAGCAAAAAAATGCGTATAATATACTTATATGTTAAAGGATGATACTTGCAATTTTGAAACGGCAGCAGAAATACTAAAAACCTTGAACTTCACTATTGACAAGGATTTTAGCGAAAAAGCAGATGCATTATTTGCAGAATGGGAAAATGTTGTCGGGGAAAAGTTGGCAAGATATTCGAGACCAAAAAAACTTACAGAGGACGGAATTTTAATAGTAAGTTGCAAAAATTCCGTCGTTGGAAGCGAACTTTTTAATTCAAGAATAAAAATCAATTCAATCTTGAAAAAAAAGGCAAAAGAAAATCAGATAGATTTTTTCAAGTTTATTAAAATCACATACGGATAAGGAAAAAGAATGATAAATCAAAGACGACAAGGTTTTACATTGGCAGAAGCGTTGATTACGCTTGTAGTTATGAGTTTGATTCTTGCAGCGACAATGCCTATTGTCAGAACTGCATCAAACCAACCGGCAGAAGCACCGTGGAAATATATTGTTCGAGGTAATCTTATCAACAATAATGCGGTTTATACGGCGTCAGAAAACAATGCACTTGCTGTTGCTGGTGATAACAAAATCCCTTACGATGACGGTATTAGCGAAGGAGACTTGCCAACAATTTTTGCAAGTCAAATCAACCCGAAAATTTCAATTGTAACGCAACCGGCAAAGAGTTCAAACCCTGTAATTTCAAGACATTTGCTTGATTTTTATGAAAAAAATGGAACAAACAAACATAAATCCATCGGTAAAATTTCATTTGACCGAAACTTTAACCTTGCGATAGGTACAAACGCACTTGATACGACGGTTAGAGATGCTACGGCGAATGTTGCTGCCCCGACAGATGCGAACGGCTGGTATAAACTCGGTTCAAACGCAAAAGGTGCTGCAAACACCGCAGTTGGTCAATATTCAATGGGCGGCACAGACAGATTGATTTTGAAAGATACCGATGGAAGTTACAGAATTTTAGAAGGTACGGAAAATTCCTCGTTGGGTGCATTTTCATTGCAACACATCTCAACAGGAAGTTACAACGTAGCACTTGGCTCATACGCAATGCAATTCAGCAAATCCGGTGATGCAAACGTTGCAATCGGTTCGAGCAGTATGGGTAAGGCTGATGGTACAGGAAACGTTGCAATAGGTGTTAATGCACTTTTAGGTAGCAATACTGTTTCGACAGAAGGCAACACGCTTGGCAAAGTTCAAGGAAACGTTGCAATCGGTTATAACGCTCTTCGTGCAGCACATAACGAATATACAGGAAGTACGACAAATACTAACGGTAGTTATAACGTCAGTATCGGTGCAAATACGATGGCATTGATTTCATCAGGTAAAGAAAACGTTGCAATTGGTAACAACGCCATGAAAAATTATGGTGCAGAAAGTTCGTCAAATGTCGTAATAGGCGGTGGAAACGCAGGAAGTACGTCCAGCAACAAATGTACACATAATACAGTTTTGGGTTATTCCGCAATGCCGGCAATTACAAATGGGACGTCAAATGTAGCAATTGGTTTTGCTTCTTTATATTCAACGACATCTGGATATAATAATATCGCTATTGGAAATAGTGCATTACAAAGTAATACAACAGGAATCGGGAATATTGCTATTGGTTCTTCAGTTGCTGCAACAGGAAATGGAAGTAATAAACTTTATATTGGCGGTTTTGTTAATGGTAATGCTGTTCAACATACAGGAACAAACGCTTTGCTTTATGGAGATATGGCAAATAGAACTTTAGATGTCAATGGTAGATTGACTATCAACGGTGAAGCATACATTAAAAATTCATCAGGAGTTTCAAGTAAAATTGTTACTTATGATGACTTGACAAGATTAACATATACCGTCTATGGAATGACAGGAAATCTCTCTGTTCCTGCTCCTGCAGGTTTGTTTTCAGATATTCGTTTGAAAAATGTTTCAGGCGATAACACGGCTGGTTTGAAGGAAATTTCTCAACTTAAGGTTAAAAACTTCACATACAAAAATGATAAGAAAAAGACACCACATGTCGGCGTAATTGCACAAGATTTGAAAAAAGTATTTCCGAACAGCGTTTTCCAAGATGGTTTTTCGAAATACTTGAAAATTAGTCGTGAAGAAATCTTTTGGGCTTGTGTCAACGCAATAAAAGAATTGAACGAAAAAGTTCAAGATATCGTTGCG
This sequence comes from uncultured bacterium, assembly GCA_900313795.1. Lineage (GTDB taxonomy): Bacteria > Cyanobacteriota > Vampirovibrionia > Gastranaerophilales > Gastranaerophilaceae > RUG841. The sequence goes on from OMSS01000003.1 coordinate 4,218, forward strand.
AAAATCGCAGGACTTGATGAAAAAATTAAGATTTTGGAATCAAAAAATAAAATGTACGAAGAAAAAATCACAAATCTTGAACACAAAAACAAATTGTACGAAGAACGCTTGCAAGCGATTGAGTTTCAAATTGCTAAACAACTCGAAAGTAGTTCAAAAGTCCAAAACAAGTTGGAAGATGTAAAGGCTGAATAATGCGTCTTGACAAGTTTTTGAAGGTATCAAGATTAATAAAACGAAGAACAGTGGCAAACGATGTGTCCGAACAAGGAAGGATTTCTGTCAACGGACAACCCGCAAAACCCGCAAAACAACTTAAAGTTGGCGATAAAATTACAATCGCTTACGCTGGCGGAGAAACAACGGTCGAGATTTTGATAGTCCCAACAGGAAATGTCTCGGTTCAAGAAGCCCCTTCACTTTATAAAATCATAAGTGACTTTCGAAGCGAAAAATAATTATTTTAACAACGGCGGTAACTCCGCCGTTTTTCGTTTGTGAAAGCCCAGCAACTTGTCATTGCGAACGAAGTGCAGCAATCCGGTATATCAGCGGTAATTGAATAAAGTCTGGACTGCACGCTATCGCTGGCAGTGACAAGGAATCGAAAACGATTTATAGAAATAGATTCTTCGGGATAAATTCTTCCGAATGACAGCAAAGAATTATAAGCAGATTCAAACAGAACGAAGCTACTTGCCATGTCAGCAAATGATGAAACATAAAAAAGAGGATTTTCAAAACAGAAAAATCCTCTTTTTTCGATAAATACAAAAATTATTTTTATATTTCTGCTACGGAGATTGCCGTTACTCCAACATTTCTGGCAGAATCCATAACCTTAACCATTGCACCGTTGGTTGTTTCATCGCTTGTTTGAATGATTACGCCGTCGGTATTGGTTTTAGCGAGTTCCTTAATAGTCGATTCAAGTTTATCTGCAGGAACTTCTTCGTCGTTGATATAGAATTTGTCCTCATCGTCAATCATAACAGTGACGGTCTTTTTATCCTGTTCCTGTTCTTGTTGTTGCTCAACATTATCAGGAACGATGAGAGATAAGCCTTGTTGGTCTAACAATGGAGCAATTACCATCATTATGATTAAAAGTACAAGGAAAATATCTGTCAACGGGGTGATATTGATTTCGTTAAATACTTTTCTTTTTGCCATTATTCCTCCCAATCCGTATTAGAAAAATCGGATTTTGAAGATTTTTGAACGGCGGGTCTTTCAGCGTAAGGTCTATCGCCACCGACTGATTGTTGGTCAGAAACGTTTGTTACGTTGATTTGCACGGTTTCTTCAGAAACAGGCATATCCGCCATGTTGTCGTTATTTTGTTGTTGTGGGCGTTCTAAATCTTTTTGTTCTTTTTTGCTCAACGGTTCGCCAGCAACCGTCAATTTTTCGTAATCAGCGTCCTTGGCAGCACGCATAACTTGCATAATGTCACGGCTTTTTGCTGCCGTATCTGCTTTTACAAGAACTTCAGCCTTCTTAAGAGAAGGTTTCAAGTCAACGAGTGCTTGAGTTAATTCATCAAGCGTAATCGCCTGACCGTTCAGGTACATATCCCCGTCCTTTGTAATCGCAACGGTGGCTGATTTTTCTTCAACTGTCAATCCGCTGTTGATTTCAGGTACGTTGATGTTCGCATTGTCTGATTGGAAAGTCGGAGCAACAACCATCATGATGATTAAAAGAACAAGGAAAATATCTGTCAACGGAGTAATGTTAATCTCCGAGAACACAGCCCTTTTCTTTGAATTTGTTGTTTTAATTGCCATTGGTCTTGTCCGTTAAATTAGAGTGCTACGTTTTGTTGAAAACCTGCATTTGCTTCTTCGTCAGAATCAGCGAATGAAAGGAATAACAATTTGATAAGTTGGAAGTCGTCGTCATATCTTGCAACTTTTGATTGGAAATAGTTGTAAAGAATAACTGCAACGATAGCAACGCCCAAACCGAATGCAGTAGCAATCAATGCAGAACCGATACCGTAAGCAACTGCTGCTGATTGGTTTCCTGCTTGTGCCAAATCTTGGAATGTATACAAAATTCTAACAACTGTACCGAACAAACCTAAGAACGGACAAACACCACCGATTGTAGCAAGGATTGTTAAGTGATGTTCAAGTTTTCTTGATGCAAGTGCTGCTGCGATATCGAATGAACGAGAGAATCCTTTCTTTTGTTCTGAGAAAATTCTTACTGCTTCTTCAACAACTTCGCCTGTAACACCGCCCATTTGTTGGCTGATGTCATTAGCACCTTCTAAATTATTTTTAGCAAGTTCTTTTTGGAGTCTGGGGATGTATGAAACAACATCTCTTTTGTTTTTATTGAAAAACACAAAACGGTTAATAGCAACCGCTAAGGTCAAAATTGAGCAAATCAAAATCGGTAAAAGTACCGGCCAGTCCATTTGAATTGAATGTAATAAAAGTTCCATTTTTTATTTCCTCTTTCTGTATTTATCGATTATCTTCTTGTTGCACCAAATACGTTGTAATCGAACGTAAATTGGATATCTACTGAATTTTCTCTGTATTCGGCAGGTAACGGTCTAAACGGTGCAGTCAATTTTACTGCGTTCAATGCCGCTCTATCAGCCGATTGTAAACCAGATGATTTCGAAACGCTTACGCCTAAAAGTCTACCGTCACGGGCAATCGTGAATAACAAGACTACACGTCTGCTTTCTTCCCCTTTCGGAGGATCCCAGTTACGCTTGATTCTTTGTTGCAAATCACGCATATAAGGACCGAAATCAGGTTCTCTGATTGCATCAATACCAGGGCGTCCGTTCGGATTTCCAGGTCCGGGGTTGCCGTAGTTGCCATGTCCTGAACCTCTTCCAACACCAGTGCCTGTTCCGACTCCTGAGCCACCTTTTCTTGAGCCGGAACCTGTTCCGCCAACTTTGCTACCTGAGCCATTTGTTGGTGCAAAACTCAAACCTGAGCCTTTGCCTGAACCTGAACCGCCAACATTTTTGCCGCCATTGCCAGTGCCGGTAGGTCTCGCAATCGGACCGGTGCCAGCAGGTGTACCAATGTTCGGAATTTTTGTTTTCGGTACGGGGATAACAAAGTTGCTCTTCGGTTTGTCTGTTGTTCTCGGAGCAACGGGTTTGATTCCCGGACGAGGTGCAGGTGTCGGTGCTTTAACTCTTGCAGGTGCTGATTCTGTCTTTGCTTTGTTTCCGAACAATGATTTTTTCGGTTGTTGAACTTTCTTTTTAGGTGCAGCAGGTGCGGGTGCTTGTGCTGCTTTTGGCTTTTGTTTTACAGTAGGGCTGCCGCCACCTTGTTTCGGCATAGAAACAGGGCGTTTCGGGTCATGCTTTCCGCCTGCTCTTGAGTTTTTATCTGCACGAAATCTCGTATTTTTGTTAATCGGTGTTTGTTCTTTATCAACCAGAACAAACTCGATGTCTTTCGGTTTCGCTTCAGGCTTGTTGAAAACGACAAAAGATATGCCGAGCAAACCTGCGATAAAAATAAATAACCATACCAAAAGAACCGCAAGGGGGTGAATTGCGGTTGATACCATAATTGATTTACCTAACGATTCTTTTGGATCTGCTTTAAAAACTGCAGGAATTTTGTAGTTGTTTGTTTCCTGCTCATCTGATTCTACGTATTTTCCTAAGATTGACATAATTACTCTATAAGTTATCTACACAATTTATAATAGTTTAACAGAAACTGTAAAACTTGCAAAATTGCTTAACTTACTTAACATTTAATTAGCCGAGTTTACGGTGACTGGTTGGTCAATAGTAATTTCAACAGTAGAATTTGCAGGAATTTCGACGTCTGTACCTTTTGTCCACAAAGATTTTGCAATGCCGATGCCGCCGCCGATGGCAGTACCTAATGCAGCACCTTTACCGACTGAGCCACCTGAGATTGCACCGCCGACAAGACCAGCCAATGCACCAGCACCAGCACCTAATGCTGTATCTTTAACATATGTTTTTGCGGTATCTTTTGCTGTTCCTGCGACCAAAATGCCTGTGCCGTCTGTTGTTTTAATCATTGCAGAGATAGGAATTACGTTTCCGTAAGGTGTTACAATTTGAGTAAATCTTACTTGCAACTGACCGTTGATGCCTGCGTGGTTACCTTTTTTAGCAAGGGTTACATTTCCTTGGAGTGTGCTTCCTGCTGGAGCAATAAGGATATTGTTATAATAAAAATTGCTTGCCAAAACAGCAGTAACTGCTTGACCTAATGATGCTGTTTCTGAACTCAAAGTTGACATTGTTGTAATGTTAACGCTTGTGCCAGCAGGAACAACAACTACGCTACCTTTCAAAGGTTGATTAGCAGTCGGAGTGTATGGAACTTGTTGATATTGTTGATATTGGGGATTAACGACAGGTGTAGCAGCCGTGACAGAGAAATTGCTTCCTGCGAGGGTCGGCAATACTGTCATTGAAAGTGCAATCATCAAAGCCGTAACTTTATTTTTTTTCATAACCTAATCTCCTCTTTTTTTACTCACAATATTATAAAGAATTTTTAATTTATTTTCAAATCTTTTTGAATTATTACGAAATATTCATCTCCGGTTTTAAGATGAGTATGTTTTCCAAAGCCGTAAATATTCAACGGTTGGAGTTGCAATATCGGATCCCATCCTTCATTATAGTGGGCAACTGTCTTGTAATATGCCGGTTTCGTCTGTTTTCCGCCGATATAATCGTTACCGTCACCTGCAATATGCCCGTCAATATAATAAGTTCTCGAGTATGAAAGTTCTCCATCTGGTGTAACAATTTTGTTAAGTCTTATTTTAATCGAAGCATCTTGACCTTGAACAGGTTCCCGAATATCCTCTACAACGCCGTAAACATGCGAGTTTTTTGGGAATACCAGAAACTCATCAATAAACATATCCGTGACGTTGATAAATTCACATTCATCGCCAATATCGTTCGCAAATGTGTTTATCCCACGAAGATTTACAACTCTTAATAATGTTCCGGCCTTAATGATTATGGGCTTTTCGGGAATTGTTTCATCAGGATAATACCTGTCGAACGTCACTGCTCCGACTTGCAAACCTAAAAATATTAATAATATTGAAAGAAAATATCTCATATATTTTATAATAATAAAATTTTTAAAAAAATACATAATATGACTATATTAAATTTTTAAATTTTTTGTATAATAATTTTAGGAAGAAAAAATGAATTTATATGTTGTTTCAGACAAACAAGGTTCAGGGAAAACCTTAATAACGGCAGGCATTGCGGCGACAATGCAATCACTCGGGTATTCCGTTGGATACTATAAACCCATACAAACTGGGGCTTTTTCGCAAAGCAATTTTGTCACATCTCAAGATATTACTTTTGTCAAAAAAATCGACCCGAATCTTAACACGGTTGTTTCTTATGTTTTGAAGTCCGATGCGTTCCCGTATTTGGCTGCTCAGGCGGAAAAACAAAATATTCAGCCTGAAATTTTGGTCAGAGATTTTTTGACGTTGAGAAAAACTTCCGAAATCGTTATGGTGGAATCTTGCGGTGGTCTTTTAGCACCGTATTCTGAAAATATGCGTTCGATTGACTTTGCACAGGCTTTGCAGACGGAAGTTTTGATTGTTGCTGAACAGTCGACCGAGGGATTTGAAAAAGTCCTTATGATGATTGAAACCGCAAGACATGCGGGGCTTAATGTTCGAGGCATTATTATAAACAAATTTATCAAGACGGACGATTTGAACTTGAAAAATCTTCCTGCACTTCTTGAAGCATACTCAGGAATTCCAGTGGTAGGCATTGTTGGTTGTTTGCCGAAAATTACGCCGTCGGGCTTAATTGACACAGTTTTACATTCGATTGATTTGGAGACAATTTTCGGGGTAAAAATTCCGAAACTTTCAAGATAATCAGTCTTTCAGGTAATCTGTGAAAGATTTTTTGACAACTTTATACCCACAACCGTCGGGCATTTCGGCGTAAAATGACAGTTTCTTTTTGGGATATTTTCGGCAAAGTCTCGGACGTTTGTCATAAACCGTGCAAAGTCCGTCGTCGCCTATGTATTTGCACGCAAAAACGAAATTTCCGTTTTCATCTTTTTCTTTTATATAAAACCTTTTGTAGGAGGGAAAAATTTTTTTCATAAACTCAAATTCTTTTTCCGAATACAAATAGGCAGAATAAACGTTACGACAGCATTTGCCGCATTTTTTACATTCTCCGACGATTTTGTAATCCTGTCTTTCGGGGACGAAATATGATAAAAATTCCCAATATAATGATTTTATAAAATCTGTAAACATTTTTGTTTTATATAGTATTATAGTAAAATAAAATAGACATTAAAATTTTATCATACAAGGAAAAAAAATGGCAAAGAAAAAAGGAAGTAAAAAAGGAAAACAGAAAAAAGATAATCCGCTTTTTTCGTTTATAAAGGCTTCGTTAGTCACGATTGTCGCAATCGGTTTGGCTTTTGTAATAATGTTGAAAGTGTTCTTGATGACTCAACCGCCTATTCCGAATTTGCAAAATTTCAAACCTAATCAGGTTACGCAAATTTATTCTGAGGACGGAGAACTTATTAAAACCTTTACGGCATATAAGTTTGAGCCTACTCATATCAAAGATGTTCCGAAAAATTTGGTCAACGCTTTGATTGCGACAGAAGACAAAAATTTCTACAAACACCAAGGTTACGACCTTTTTGGTATTGTCCGTTCGACTTTTGCAAACATTTCTGCAAGACGAACAGTTCAAGGTGCAAGTACGATTACCCAACAGTTATCGAGAATTTTGTTCCTTTCGAACGAAAGAAGTTTTAACAGAAAAATTAAAGAAATCATTATTGCTTCGAGAATTGAAAAATCTTTGACAAAAGATCAAATTCTTGAAATGTATTTGAACAACGTATATTTAGGCTCAGGGGCATACGGTGCGGCAGGTGCGGCTGCAACTTACTTTAACAAGCCGCTCAAAGACTTAACCCTTGCGGAATGTGCCTTGATTGCAGGTTTGCCACAAGCACCTTCTGTCTATTCGCCTTTTAATAACAAAGACCTCGCTCTCAAGCGTCGTGCAAAAGTTTTGGACAGAATGTATAAAATGAAATACATTACAAAAGACGAAATGAAACAAGCAAAAGATGAACCTCTGAAACTCAGTCAGGTTGTGGGTGCAAGAACTTTGAACAGAGCACCGTACTTCGTGGACTACGTTATGCAGGAACTCGAAGAATTGGGCTTTGATGAACAAGATATTTCTCAAGGTGGTTATAAAATTACAACAACTTTGAATTATAAAGTTCAAAAAGCCGCTGAAGAAGCGGTAAACAGAAACCTTGCTTCTTGGGGCTTGTCAGGTAGCAAAAACCAAGCGGCAGTGTTCTCGTTCTCCCCTGTTGACGGAAAAATCATTGCTTATGTCGGTGGTAAAAATTACGCTCAAAGCCAATACGACAGAGTAACACAAGCCGTTCGTCCTCCAGGATCATCATTCAAACCGTTCGTTTATGCAACAGCGGTTTACAAAGGCTGGTCGCCGAATGATATTATTGAAGATACCCCGTTCTCAATCGGAACATGGTCGCCTCGAAATTACGGAAGCAAATACAGAGGAAAAATTCCGCTTTATAAAGCATTGGCATTGTCCTCAAACGTTGCAGCCGTAAGACTTATCGATGATGTCGGAATTAAACCTGTCATCATTATGGCTCGTGAATTAGGCATCACAACTCCACTTGCGAACGATTCAACTATTGCTTTGGGTTCAAATGGCGTAAAATTGTACGATATGACCATTGCTTTCGGCGTTTTTGCAAACGGCGGATTTAAGGTTAAACCGTTCTCCGTTTTAAGAGTCGAAACAGCAAGAGGCAAAACGATTTACTCCGCTGAAAAAGTTTCGAAAACAAAAGTTTTACACTTCGAAACTGCAGGTGCCGTCAATGCAATGCTTGAACAAGTAATCGCAGCAGGTACAGGTGCAGCAGCAAGAATCGGCGTTCCTCAAGCAGGTAAAACGGGTACAACAGATGATTGCAAAGACGCTTGGTTCGTGGGTTACACCCCTGATATCTCGACGGGCGTTTGGGTCGGAAACGATGACAATACGAAACTCCCCGGAATTACTGGTGGTACGCTCCCTGCAATAATTTGGCGTGACACGATGAAGGTTACTGCTGAGTCAGAAAAAAATGCTAAGTTCCCCTATCCGAAATTCGAACTTAAAGCATCTACAAAAGTTCCGCAATCAGAAATAACGGAAAAGGTTGAATCGCAAGCCGCTGACCCAGATAAAGCCGCACATGAAGAAATTCAAAAACGCTTGCAAGAACAGGAAAACGCTTTGAAAGAGCAGATGAATAAACCCGCTGCTCCCACTCCTCGCAAGCCGAATTACGAAACTCAACTCGAACCTGTCAGATTGACCCCTGCAGAACCAAGCAAAAATTTCAACGAAAATTTGAATAACCAAAAGGCTCAAAATAGCGGCGGCGGTTCGCAAGGAAGATTTTTATAATCTTATTTTTCAAAAAAAAGAGCAACCTCGAAAGGTTGCTCTTTTATTTAATCCTTTCTAAAACGTCGTTAAGACACGGCATTGCCGGAATCGCACCTTTTTTCTCAACACAAAGACTAGCAACTGCATTTCCGAATTTTGCAAAATTGACTAAGTCGGAAAGGTTTAGTGCGTCAAGACTTTCACCGCTTTGTGTGAGTTTGTGCAAAAAACCACCCCAAAAAGAATCTCCCGCTCCAGTCGTGTCAACGACTTTGCAATCAAAAGGCTTGACAAAAGCACCACCGTCTTTGTTGTAAACGTAAGCACCTTTTTCGCCAAGAGTTACGACAACAATCTTGACACCTTTGTTGTATAATGCTTTTGCGGCTTTTTTGATGTCGGATTTTCCTGTTAAAAGTTCTGTTTCCTCGTCAGAAATTTTCATAATGTCAACAAGCGGCATGAGGCTTTGCATGTGCTTTTTGGCAATTTTTTCATTTTTCCATAAGTTTGCTCTGTAATTTGGGTCGTAAGAAATTATCGCACCATTTTCTTTGGCAAAATTTACGGCGAAAAACGTTGCCGTACGGGCAGGTTCGTCGGTTAGAGAAAGCGAGCCGACGTGAAAAACTTTGGTTTGTTTTAATAAATCTGTGTTGATTTCGGATTTGGAAATTTTGGTGTCTGCTCCAGGTTTTCTGGCGAAAGAAAATGACCGTTCACCGCTGTTTGAAAGACTTACGAACGCTAAAGTCGTGAAATATTTTCCGTCTATGATTAATCCTTCGGTGTTGATTTTTTCGGAGTCTAAAGTTTCTTTCAAAAACGAACCGTGCATATCATCGCCAATTTTGCCCAAAAATGCTGTTTTTCCGCCTAATTTTTGGATTGAGACGAGGACATTTGCTGGTGCACCCCCTGCATTTTGTGCAAAAAGTCTCTGCCCATCAGAATTGTAGCCCTGAAAGGTGAAATCAATCAGAATTTCGCCCATTGCAACAACATCGAAAATTTTTTCTGAAACCATAATTCGCCCTCGGTTTTTAAAAATAATAACATTTTGACAAAGTTATTTGCAACAAAAATATTTTCAGTTACTTTGAAGATTTCAGAAATGACTTTTTGGGTAATTAAAAAATAATTTGTAGGTTAAACTTTTAGTTTATTGTTATTGCGAGGAATATAGTGACGAAGTAATCCGGACAAAATGGAGACACTTAATATCATACTGGATTGCTTCGTTCGCAGTGACAAATAACACTAAAAATCTAACTCAAAATCGAGTTAGCGGGTCATCGCATTGTAATCGACATTATTTTCCGAATGTCAAAACAGACAACTTGCGAGCTTTTTTCTCTTTTTGTTCGTCTCTTAATTCCCAGCAATCCAAGCAGCGTGCTTCATAAGTTTCATCAGCACCAATCATAATGAGCGGTGAATTTTTGTCGGCTGGTTTGCCGTCAATCAAACGTTGCGTTCTGACTGCGTATTCGCTTCCACATTTCATACAAATTGCGGTCAATTTATCGACTTTGTCTGCATAAGCCAAAAGTTGAGGCATTGAGCCGAACGGTTCGCCTTTAAAATCTAAATCTAAGCCGCAACCGATAATCCTTTTTCCTTGTGCAATAAGGGTTTTGACGACTTCCAAAATATATTCGTCAAAAAATTGCATTTCATCGATTGCAACGACGTCGTCTGATTTTTCGACAACATCGAGGATTGATGCAGCATCTTTAACCTTGCAAGTGTCAAGGAACATGCCGTTTCTCGACTCGATGATGTCGCTTTTTGAACGGGTATCGATTGCAGGCGAAATAATTTTGACTTTTTTCTTAGCAATAACAAGTCTCTTTACTCGTCTGATTAATTCTTCAGTTTTTCCGCAACTCATTGGTCCGGTTATAAGTTCAAATCTGTAACCCATTCCATAAATCCCCTTATCACAACGGCTTTTGCCGTTCACAATTATGATTGTAGAACAAACTAAACCACATTGTCAAAGCATGCCTGCCATACCTGTTATATTTGTTAACCATGTTTAGCCTCGACGGAGTGTCGAAAATTAGGCTTTGTAAATTTTGTGCAAATCCTTTGAATAGGGTAAAATATCGACGTTTATGGCAGAAATTGTTTTTAAATCCTCATCGTTTATTTTGTCAAAAACTTTTTTGTCAAACTCTTTGTCTGAGGAAAAAATAATCGCATTTGTGACATCAAGCACCCGTTTGTCGATGTCAAAAAACGCCTTAAAGTAAGTCAAATCAGAGGTCATGCCGTTAAATACCGCAAAATTTTTGAAATGTTCTTTATATTTTTTGACGGTAAATCCGAAAAAGGTTTCCTCATTCTCGTTAAAGTCAGTGTTTGCACAAGAATTGAACGCAAAAACGCCATCTTTTTTGAGTGATTTTTTAATATTATTAAAGAATTCGTCCTCGAAAAATCTCTCGTCGATACCTTCATTACCCGCAACATCAGTGATTATAAGGTCATATTTCGTTTTGTTGTTTCTCAAATAAACGAGAGCATCTTGCAGATGAAAATGGAATTTTTCACTTTCTGTAAAATCAAAATATTTTTTTGCAATCGGCAAAATATTTTCCTCAATGTCAACAATGTCAATCTGTTTGAGGTTTTTAAAAATTTTTTCAAATTGTTTAACTAAAATTCCCGTGCCGAAGCCGATGAGCAAGATTTTTTTTGCATTTTTCTTGAGCAAATATGAGAGCAGAAAATAATTCAGATAAGGAATATTTCCTTGATATATGGGCGAATCAATCCTTCCGGCCTGAAAACTTATGCCGTATCTTAAAAATCTTCCGATAGAATTTTCGCAAACGGCAATTGAGTGAAACGGCGATTCCACCTGAAAAAGCACCTTGTCCTCCGCCATTCTTGCACAAGCAATCGCAACGGATTCCAAGTCGACATTTTGGTTTTTCATAATATTTTCGGGAATTATCACGCCATTTTCGCTAAAGGAGTTTGCCATTTTGACCTCATTTATTATCTTAATTATTATCGCAAAAAGTTTTTTTGTTGTAAAATCAAAACATACAAGATTTACACGGAGGAACAATGGAAGAAAAAGAAAATTTGGATCATATCCGTCAGGCAAGAATTCAAAAACTCACCGATATTGCAGATAAAGGCATTAATCCTTTTAAATATTCATTCGGTAAAAATATAAAGGCACAAGCACTTCAAGAAAAATACGCAGACCTCGAAGCAGGCGTCGAAACTGATGACTGGTACGCTGTTGCAGGTAGAATTACCGCAATCCGTAACACAGGTATGTTTATGGATTTGCAAGATGATAGCGGAAAAATCCAACTTTTCTGTCACAAAGAAAATATGGGTGTTGACAAATTTAAAGAACTTAAACTCCTAGATATCGGCGATATCATTGGTTGTACGGGTGCTGTAAGAAGAACTCCACGGGGAGAATTGAGCCTAAAGGTCAACGAAGTTACTCTTTTGACAAAATCATTGAGAGCATTACCGGAAAAATTCCACGGCTTGACTGACCTCGAAACCCGTTACAGACAAAGATATATTGACTTGATTATGAACGAAAATGTCAGAAAAACGTTTAGAATCAGAAGCCAAATTATCACAAAAATCAGAGAATATCTTACAAATCAAGGATTCTTGGAAGTTGAAACTCCTATGTTACACACAAAAGCATCAGGTGCAAACGCTAAACCGTTTGTAACTCACCACAATGCTTTGGATATGGATATGGTTTTGAGAATCGCTCCGGAACTTCACCTCAAGAGACTTTTGGTGGGCGGTGTTTCAGAAAAGATTTTCGAACTTAACAGAAACTTCAGAAACGAAGGTATCGACACAAGACATAACCCTGAATTTACTATGATTGAGATGTATCAGGCTTATGTTGATTACAACGAAATGATGGCTCTTGTTGAAAATATGGTTTCTTCAGTTGCTATGGACGTTTTGGGCACAATGAAAATCACATATTGCGGCAAAGAAATCGACCTCACTCCTCCGTGGGATAGAAAAACAATGATTGGTGCTATTTCAGAATATACGGGAATGGACTTCTCAAGCGTTGTTAACTACGAAGAAGCAGTCGAAAAAGCAAACGAATTGGGTATCGACGTTGAAGATTGCAAAAACTGGGGCAAGGTTTTGGAAAAAATCTTTGAAGAAAGAGTTGAACCGCACTTGATTCAACCAACCCATATCATCGATTACCCGAGAGATATCTCACCGCTTGCAAAAGTTCACAGAGATAACCCGAAATTGACCGAAAGATTTGAAACAAGAATTAACGGTTGGGAACTTTGTAACGCATTTTCAGAATTGACTGACCCGCTTGATCAAAGAAGCAGATTTGAAGCACAAGCCCTCGCTAAGGCAAACGGCGACGAAGAAGCAATGGAAATTGACGAAGACTTCATCACTGCTCTTGAATATGGCATGCCCCCGGCAGGTGGTATGGGTATCGGTATTGACAGACTTGTAATGCTTTTGACAGATTCGCCAACAATCCGTGATGTCATTGCGTTTCCGACAATGAGAAACAAGTAATTCAAGCAGTCATTGAGATACCGCCGACGGGGTGTTCTGAAACGTAATGTTAACAAATGTTTCAGAGTTTGCCCTCAAAAAAATCTTCGGATATAATCAAAATCGTGGATATAAATGAAAGGAACATTGTTCATGAACAAAGAAGAATTAGTACAAGAAGTTGCAAAAAAAGCAAAAGTTACTCAAAAAGAAGCAGCAAACGTTATTAACGAACTTATGGATATCGTTCAAAAAACAGTTGCAAAAGGAGAAAAGGTTACTTTGGTAGGCTTTGGTACTTTTGAAGCTCGTAAAAGAGCAGCAAGAACTGGTCGTAACCCCCAAACTGGTAAGGCTATCGACATTCCTGCTAAGACTGCTCCGGTATTCTCAGCTGGTAAAAAATTCAAAGAAGTTGTTAACAAATAGTTTGCAAACTTTAAGTTTAAAAACCGTCCTCGTTGAGGGCGGTTTTTTGTTGCTATTGTCGAAATTTTCTTGCCCTGTCATTGCGAGGAACGAGCGAGCAGGGTGCGAGGGCTTGGCGAAGAAAAGACAAAATCTACAACCCGTAAAGAATCTTGAAAAATGTTGTTAGAACAGATGTTTTGAGACACAGAATGATAGGTTTAGTCATTCTGAGTTTTTGGGGCGAAGAATCCCAAAAATCCTCAAAAAACAGCAAAATTAACATTCTAATATGTCCAAAGAAGAGATAAACGAATGATTTTCCTCTCTAATTTGAGTTATAGATTTATTGCCATCGTAAAGAAAAATATACAAATTACCGACAAAGCAAAAGCCAATGATTATGGGATTTTTAGATGTTGTTGTTAAGTTATGTAAATTCATTTTATTAAAATAACAATTATTTGAAGGATTTTTATTTTAACTACTTGCATAAATTTCAAAAAAGAATTATAATTGATAAGAAATCGGTTTCGAAAGAAACCCTAAACTATATAATTAGCCCGCAAGGGTGTGTAATAATAAAAAGGAGAATTAAATGAAAAAAGGTTTTACTTTGGCAGAAGTCTTGATTACACTCGTAATTATCGGTGTAATTGCAGCAATGACTATCCCGACATTGATGAACTCAACTAACAACCAAGAATTCAGAGTTGGTTTGAAGAAAGCAATTTCAGCTTTGAACCAAGCAATGTCATTGAACTATGCACTTGAAGGAACTCAAATTGGTGCAGAAAATTTGAGCTCATCACAAAACATAGTTGACAACCTCTTCAAGAAGAGAATGAGCGTTATCACAACTGCTACATCAGGTACAGCATTCGGAGTTGGTTCAACTGGTATCACAGCAACAGACAACCAAAACGTATTCTACACAGCTGATGGTGCAAGATATGCAGTATCATATGCAGCAGGTGCATACGATCCGGTTGCAGACCAAATGTACTATGGTTTGATTTTGATCGATGTTAACGGTGAAAAAGGGCCTAACACAGTTTGTACTAACGCACAACAACCGACTGATACTTACGTAGCAACTATCTACGGTAACAGAGTTGTTGCAGGTGCTACAGGTTCACCAGATGCTAACTATTCAAAAGCTGCTCAAGAAGTTGTATTCGATAAGAAAGCTAGCAACAATACAACTGCTACTAACAATACAACTGCTACTAACTAATTAAGTTATATAGTTTTAGTTTAAAACCGTCCTCGTTGAGGGCGGTTTTTTTGTTGCTATTGTCGAAATTTTCATGCCCTGTCATTACAGCACGATGTGGGCGAGGGCGGTTTCGTTCTCGATTTTGTCAATTTTTATTTTCACAAACTGATTTTTAATTTTGGGTGAACCTTCAAACAAAACTTTAATGTAATTTGGCGTAACTGCTTTATACAAGCCAGTTTTGCGGTCTGGATTTTTTTCAACCGTGACAAAATATTCTGCTCCGATATTTTTTCGCAAAAATTCAACGTGTTTTTTTTCGGACAAATCTTTCACAAGTTGCATGCGGCGATGTTTTTCGCTCTGCTCAACTTGACAAGGCATAGTTGCCGCAACGGTTTTCGGTCTTACGGAATACGGAAAAACGTGGATTTGCGAAAGGGGTAATTTTTTCAGTCTTTCCAAGGTTAAATCGAAGTCCTCGAGCGTCTCTTGCGGAAATCCGACGATTATATCGCAACCCAAAAATACCCGTTCAAATTTTTCATTCAATTTCATAACGACATTTTTGATTTTTTCATAACCATAATGTCTGTTCATGTTCTTTAAAGTCTTGTCGCACAGGGATTGTAGCGATAAATGAAAATGCGGACAGAATTTTTCTGAACTTGAAAGAAAATCAATCAATTCTTCAGTAAGTTCGTTTGGGTCTAAAGAGCCTATTCTTACAGTTTTTGCATCTGTTTTGTCAATTAATTTCAAAAGGTCGAGCAAGTTTTTTTTCTCAGGAAAATCAAGCCCCCATTGACCGACGTGAATACCTGTTAAAACAATCTCGTTGTAACCGTTTCGGGTAAGTGCATCAATTTGTTCAAGGACATCTTTTTCGTCGCAACTTCTTGATAACCCTCTTGCGATGCAGATTGTGCAATACGAACAGCGGTTGTTGCAACCGTCTTGGATTTTGATTGTGGCTCTTGTGCGGTTGAAGTTTGAGAGTTTTTCGTAGCGAAAATCTCGGTGTTCATTAATTTCTGTAACAAATTTTTTTTCATTACTTTTGATAATTTCGACGACGTCGGGCTTTTCATAAATGCCGAAAATCTTGTCAATGAGAGGATTTTCCTCGTCTTTGTGAAGTTGTGCATAACAACCAGTCAAAATAATTTTAACGTTCGGATTTTTATGTTTAACTGATTTGATTGTTTGGAGCAACTTTTTTTCCGCCTCTAAAGTAACGGCACAAGAGTTAAAAACATAATAGTTGCAAGTTTCAACATTTTCTGCCGCCAAAAATCCCGCAGCGAGGAGTTTTTCTTCCATCACCGCAGATTCTGTTTGATTGGTTTTGCAACCGAAAGTTTTTATTAAAAAAGTCGCCATATCGTTTTCAGCCGTGTTAAATCTATAAATTAAGTTAATTATAACCGAAAAAAATATTACAAAAGGTTAAAGATATAAATTTGTTTGTCTATTTTTTATAAATGAATTATAATAGAAGAGGATTATTGTAATCCGCTCGGATAAACCATCGGACTAATGAAAAAATTTATTAATAATATAAAGACATATATAGTTTTAATATCAATGTTGATTATGGGGCAACCTGTTTTGGCTATTGATTTTGAACCGCCCGTACCAACAGATGAACGTGCCGGTTCATTTCAGAATGCTCCAATGCCGGATTTGTCCGACATGCCCACTAATAGAACCCAAAAGTCCGATAAGAAAAATAAGCAGGTAATTTCGGCTATTAAAATTGAGGGCAACAGAATTATTCAGAATAACGACATCACAAACGCAATGAAATTGCAGGTTGGCGACGTTTATTCTCCGGAAAAAATTCAAAGTTGCTTGACCGAAATTTATAACATGGGTTGGTTTACTGAGCGTATGCGTGCAGTTCCTGTCAAAGACAAGAACAACAACGTTATTTTGAAAATTTATCTTGAAGAAAACAGACCTATTACGGAATTTACAATTACAGGCAATTCTGTAATTTCAGCAGGCGAAATTTCTGAACTTTTAGCACCATTGGAAAATCAACCGCAAAACATTGCGACACTAAACGAAGCGGTCGAAAAGGTTGAAGCACTTTATGCGTCAAAAGGATATATTCTTGCCCGTGTCGAAAACGTTCAAGATGATCCCGATGGTTGCGTAAACATGCATATTTCAGAAGGTATCATCAACACAATCAAATTCGAAGGTAACAACAAAACAAAAGATTATGTTGTTAACAGAAATATTTTGTCCGTCCCCGGCACGATTTACAACGAAAATACAGTCAGAGAGGACTTAATCAGACTTTACGGTACGCAAGCGTTCAAAGATGTTAACAGAACAATCGAAAAATGCGACGATCCGAATTATTATGACATTACGATCAACTTAATCGAACAAAGAACCGCTACAATCAGTGTTGGTGCCGGTTTGGATACGGCAACGGGTTTCTTCGGTCAGGTTGGTTTTGTTGAAAATAACTTCCTCGGCAGAGGTCAAAGAATTTCGTTGAACTTCTTGGCTGGTACTGGTGTTCTCTTGTCCGATGATTCAACTTTGGACAGAGCAAACTTGCAAGGCGACATCAGTTTCTTCGATCCGAGATTCAGAGGAACAGACGTTTCGATGTTGTATAAAGCATTCTGGCAAGACTTTGCAAGTTATCAAGTACCGCTTGCAATCGAAAGAAGATTTGGCTTGGAAGCAGTTGCATCAAGACAATTCAAGAAATTCCGCAACTTGTCAGGCTCGTTCAAACTTGGTATTGAAAATATAGATTTGTCGGAAGGTAATTACACGCAAATGGCGAATTTGTACGCAGCACACGGAATTCCGATTTCAGAACGTGCTAAACAACTTCGTGGCGGCACATTCATATCATTGTCACCTTCATTGGTTTACGATACTCGTGACAGAGATGTTAACCCGAGAGACGGTCTCGTTGCAAACTTGAAATTTACTGAAAACCTCGGTTTGGAACACACAAGCGACACTCACGGTATGTTAACCGGTGGTATCAAAAAATACTTCCCTGTTATGACGAAGTCATCATTGTCAATTACTGGTCGTGCTGGTGGAGCAATCCATGGCGATGTACCTGAGGTTATGGCATTCAGACTTGGCGGTCCTTACTCTGTAAGAGGTTATAAGATGAGTTCTATCGGTACGGGGAACGCTTACGTTATGGGTTCAATCGAGTTGAACACACCTTTCTTCTTCTTGGACAGAATCAAGCAAATGAAGTTCTTGGATAACATCAAATTCGAATTGTTTGTTGATGCTGGTAAACTTTTCAACACAACGATTTCCGACAGAATGTATAACAGACCTGGATACGGTGTTGCATTCGGTGGCGGTATCAAAGTATTCGTCCCAGGTGTCGGCCCACTCAGTATCGATTACGGTTATCCGATTACCAATGTCGGCAAGGGTAACAGCAAAGGTGCATTTACCTTCGGCATGGGAGATTTGTTCTGATGACTCTGACTTATCGCTGCAACAATCTTGAAGATACCGAAAAGGTTGCACGATTATTTGCAGAAACAATCGAGCAAACTGGTGCTTTCGTCTGCCTT
>OMSS01000154.1 GCA_900313795.1 uncultured bacterium
TTACATCGTTCAACTTCCAATTCGGCAAATCTTCAAAGTCGTGTTTGTATTGCAACTTCTCAATTCGTTTGAAGATTTTAAAACATTCTTTTTGTAATATTTCAGATTCATGGTGATCAAACTTTGTCAAAGTTTGATCAATTTCTATTTTGTGTTGGTTCCCGCAATGTGGACATTTTACGAATTTAATCATTTTATTTTTCTATTCCTTTCTTTTAATTACAAAATTTCTTTTATATAAATTTCTGCCCGAGGGGTGTCTGCGTACCATTTTTCAATGATTTCCGTAACAATTTGCGAATCATCGGGGAAAGCGATTTTGTTCAGTGCATCTTTGATGTTTTTAGCAATATTATCGGTATCGGGCTTTTTTGTCGGGCGGATTTTGCCCGCTCGTGCAAGTTCCTTATACTTTTTGCTCTTGCTTTGCGGAATCTCAAAATAAGCGACCGTCTTAATTGCAAGCATTTTACCCTCAAAAATCATTGGGTCGTGGTTCGGAAACTCTTGCACAAAGCATTGTTTAACCCAATTTGCATAATTTATAACTTTTGAGGGCTGATAAGACTGAATGAACTTGCCCACATTTCGGAATTTTGCCGACTGTTTAGCCTGCACCGTCCCAAGAACTGTAAATTTTAATGTTTCTGACATATTTTCAAACCTCGTTTTTCCGCCTCTTTTTCGCAATCTTTCACGAGGGGTGACTTGAATGCAGTCTTTGCCTCATTAAATTTTCGCAATTCTTCAAGAATTTCAGAATCCGAGAAACTTGAAACATTGCACCCCTGCTTAATTTTCCTTTCTTCCTCGATTTTTTCCTGTTCAATTTTTTTCTTTTTTTCTTCAAGTTTTTTTGAATTATCGAGTTCAATTTTGATATTTTTGACGACTTCGTCTAAACAAGGCGATTGCATTACCTTATTTGCATACGCTACGGGGTTTTTCGCTTTTTTTAATTCGGCATATTTTATCAAAATTTCAAAATTTTTCCTATACTCTCTCTCTATATTCTTTATTTCTTTATCTGTTGTTATTTGTTTGTTGCTCGGTGTGTTAATTGTATGTTGATTGTGTGTTAATTGTGTGTTGCTTTCTTGATAGTCAGCGAACGAAAGCACCGTTATAACTGTGTTTTGCTTTGTTGATTGGTGTGTTACTTCCTTAGTCATTTTAAGTTTATTTAATGACGTTCTGATTTGCTGAATGCTCAGACCTGTTGCGATACTTAACTTTTTTAGGCTCGTAACGAACGAACCTTTTTTAATCCTTTTCCCTTGCCACACAACGTTTTCGTAATTTGCTCGGCAAAGACAGTACACAAATAAATGTGCCGTTGGAACATCATCGAACCATTCCCAATCAATTAAAGAACGGTACAATTTTATAAAGCCTTTTTTTTCGTTTTTTATTTTGTTACTCATAATTTTTTCACCGTGACCGCCCCTGTGGCAGTTATAGTATTCAGGAGAAATGGGGCGGTTTCGTCGCAATTTTCAGCGACTCGTCAGACGGTTTTTAACTCGAAATTTTAAATAAATGCAGTTGAATATCTTGCGTGCCGTGAGTATAGATAAAACGCAATATTTCGTATGCTCCTGTGAGATTTCTCATTTGCTTTTCTGCAATATGTTTATTAAGTCGCCCTGATTCTATCCATTTTGGATAACAATGTTTGCGGTAGCCGATTTCTCGCCCGACTTCTCCAATTATCTCAAACAGGCGTGTTTTGGTTAACCCTACGATTGCAATTTCATTCTGCATCTTCTGCTCCCTCTTCCGTATTGTCTTCTGTGTTGTCAAAATTGAGCGGAATTTGCGGGCATTTTATGTCGTATAATTCTTGTTTATAACGCTCCAAATCCTTTTCAGCCGAGTTGTGAGCGATTGCGAATGTACTCATTAAACCTTGCACAACAATAATGCTTTCAAGTTGTTTTGTGCCTTTAGTGAGTGCTTTTACGTCGTCATTCTCGAGGTCGTTGCTCAATATAGCCTTAATCTTGTTTTTTAAAACTGAAATACCGCCCGACTTGTTTGCCTCTGCAATGTCTTTTAATTCTGCAACTGTCTTTTCAGATTGTTCAATCAAATTCAAAAGTTGTTTTCTTCTTTTTTCTGCTTTTTCGGGGGTGAGTTCTTCGGGTGTTATGTCCTCTAAAAATTCATCATCATCGTCAAAAACTTCTGATTCTTGTTCTTCAACCTCTTGAGTTGTTTCTTCCTGTTCTTCGACTTGTGCGGTTTCCTCTGTTTCAAATTCTTCTTGTTCTTCAATAATAGTCTGTGTTTTCATTTTATACTCCTTTATTTGTTTTTTTGTTTTAAAGAAATGGGGGCGGTTGTGTGCAAAAAAGAGTTATGCCCCCAAAAGATTGGACTAAAAATCTACGTTAAACGGGTCATCGTCCGTCAAAATCTTTTGTTGTTGCGGTTGTTCGGGTTCTTTGACGATAGTTTGATTTATCGTTTTTTGTGATTTTTCGATTTCTTTTGCAATCGTTTTTTGTTCCGGAGAAACGTTTGTAATCTCTTCGTGTTCCGCCTCGATGTAGCCTGTTTCAACAGGCGGATTATCGATATAATCTTTTGAACCGTCTTCTTTAATAACCGACATATCGCCGTCAATGGCGTTTTGCATATCGATAGACATAATCCCCCATTTACTGATTAACTGACGGAGCATTGTTTTATAAGCCATTCCGTCAAAATCCTTGTACCAAAATGAAGAATATTTCCATAACTCCGATGTAGGAATTTTGCCTGCTTGCAAAAGTTCGTATTTTTCGGCAGAAAATGCCATTGAATATTTATCTGCGTGTGCAAGCATTTTTTCTCTGCTCCAATACATCGTTTTTCTAAATCCGTTCGTGTATTCGAACATTGCGTAATATCCGATTGTCGGCGTTTGCTCACGAATACTGTCATCTTGAATTAAGTTAACTTCAATTTCTTCATCGAGCGGATTATATGAAATTAATTCACCCTCTTTAATCGCAAGGACGTTGAGTTTTTTATAAAATCCCGAACGAATTGCGAGTTGAATATAGCCTTTGTAGCCGAGTTGAAATTGTGCAACCTTACAATTTCTTTTTTTATCGTTGAAAGGTACTAAATAAAATTGTCCTAATTGCGGACTGGGTGAGAGTTTCAGACTTTCGCCCAAAAGTGCAGCACTAAAAATAGTGAATTGGTCACATTCCGCCAAATTCGGATTTGTGGCAACGGCTGAAACCAATGCCCCTGTGAACGTTGTGCTATCTTTTACAACAGATTTGATTTTGTTCTGAATGGCAGGACTTGCCATAAAATTTGAAAATGTCGGTCGTTTTTCAACCAAACTATTTTTCGGTTTTGTCATTAAACTTTGCATAATT
>OMSS01000171.1 GCA_900313795.1 uncultured bacterium
TATAATTTCTTTTTCTCTTCTTGTTACCATTGCATTTGGTTCATCATTGGATCAAATCGGTCCTTTCGCCAGAAATGTAGAAGATTGTGCTATGCTTGCTCAAACAATCGCAGGCTACGATGAACACGATTCAACTTCTTTGAACTATGAAGTTCCCGATATGACATCAAATATCAATAAAGATATCAAAGGTCTCAAAATCGGCGTTATCAAAGAACTTTACGACGAAGGATTAGTGCCTGATGTTAAAAAAGCACTCGATGCCTCAATCGCTGCTTACAAAGGATTGGGAGCAGAAATCTCAATGATTTCTCTTCCTTTAATTAAATATTCAATCGGCGTTTACTACATCGTCGCAACAGCAGAAGCAAGTTCAAACCTTGCTCGTTTCGATGGCGTTAGATATGGCTACCGCACAGAAAAAGCCGACACATTGATTGAAATGTATAACAAAACGAGAGCAGAAGGCTTCGGCGAAGAAGTTAAACGTCGTATTATGCTTGGAACTTACGCATTGAGTTCAGGTTACTACGATGCTTACTACAAAAAGGCTCAACAACTTAGACGCTTAATCAAGAACGATTTTGATAAAGCATTTAAGTCAGTAGATGTTTTGATTTGCCCGACTTGCCCTGATACTGCGTTCGAAATCGGATCAAAAACCGAAGATCCGCTTGCAATGTATTTGACAGATATTGCAACAATTACGGCAAACTTGGCAGGTATTCCGGCAATGAGTTTACCAGTCGGCACCGATGCATCCGGTATGCCAATCGGACTTCAAATCCTCGCTCCGGTTTTGGAAGAAGCAAAAATGTTCAACTTTGCATACAAACTGGAACAAGAAGTAAAATTTAACGAAAATCATAAAAATCAATTTGTGTAGATTTATTAAAAATATGGTTAAGTAATGTAACAATTTAGGGTAAAAACTCAAGTTTTTGCCCTAAATTACGTTTATATACATGAGTAAAATAGTACACAAATCATGTGTAAGTATAAGGAGCGTACTTATTATGACATCGATAAGATCAGGTGAAACGGGCGTTTTAGGTCAAGAATGGCAAATTCAAAATGGAAGAAGAAATGCTTTAGCAAAACTGTATGGAACGAGCGGTACATTAGACTTAGAAAGTTCGATGTCGCTAACTGGTGTAGATAAATACTCATCACTTGATTCTATTGAATATAGTATCGTTGGTAACAGAACTTATGAAGGTACGTTGCTAGATTGGCAAGCGTCTGCGTGGTCTGATGGCAAGGTCGATGATAGACTTTTCCAAGGCAGCAACTATGACTTATATACGAACGTAGACCTTGAAAAAGGTACATATAAAGTCATGGACGAACGTGCCATGACAGAAGATTTAGGTATGGATTGGTCAGGTGGTAAGCCATACGACGTTTTGGAAATTAAAAACAACAACGTTAATTTCTATGACTTTGTATTCTGCGGCGAAAAAGACGGCGACCAAGAAAACTTGGCATTCCAACTCAACGAATTGACGAATGCTCATTGGGGTATAAACAATTATGTAATCAGAGAAGTTGATACTGATTTGTTGAAATCAGCAGTCAATGGTGCTGGAAATAATGCTCAATCACAGTTGGCATACAGCACATTCCAAATTATGAAAGATTCATTACCTGGTTGGGCTACTGATGAAATCAAAGAAGCATTGTCAGAATTGAAGCCAGATTCAGATGAATACTACGAAAAATTCATTGAACTTGCTATCAAGACAATGGATAATGAAGGTTATACTCAAGGCAACACGATTGACTCACCAACTCCTGATGATCAGGCTAATACTCAACTCAAAAAGCACGCTTCGAATAAAGAAGGCTTTAACGTAATCAGAGGTGAAAACGGTCAAGTCAGAGTTACACTTAACAACGTAAAAGACTTTGATATCACTGGTGCGGGTGTTGTTAACGGTTCAGGTACATTCTCAGTTGGAGAAACATCTGATGCTAAGACTGTTGTTCAAATTGGTCAAACAAGACAAGGCAAGGATTTGGACTTCAACGTTAACAGCGACCTTGACAACCTTGAATTTTACGGCAAAAACGTCAATGCGAGATTCGACAGTGCATACAGAAAAAGTTACAACGTTCAATGGAATGCTTCGAACAGTAAATTGGATTCAAAAAAAGGCGACGGCTCGCTTTACATCAATACGTCAGAAGATGCATCAGACAACACATTCAGATTGGGTGATGCTGGTCAAAAAATCGAAGGCGGATATGATAACGTCGTTGTTGATAACGGTAAAAACAACGTTTACAGAGGTGATTCAAATACTACAAACATGTTTATCACTTCAGAAACAAGTGATGGTGCATTAATTTACGGTGGTGACGGCAAGAACAAAGCCCTCATCGGTGGTAAAAACGGTATGTATATCGGTGGTTCCGGCAACGATACAATCACTACAAGCGAAGGTTCTAAGAACAACTTGTTATTCGGTATGGACGGTGATGACACGATTAACGAATACGGTCAACACAATACATTCCTCGGTGGCAAGGGCAATGATAAATATAACAGTTTCGGTAAAGACAACCTTGCTAACCTCGGAAACGGCGAAGATTATGAATTGAACTTCAAAGCAGGTTCAAACAACACAATCTTTACTGGCGAAGAACTCAACGGTTACAAATACGAAGAATACCTCAACAAATACCTTGCTGAAAACGGCATGACTATGCAACAACTTCTTGAAAGACTCAATATGACAGCAAATGAAGCAACTGTTGAGAAAATCGTTGCAGCCCTTACAGGTAACGTACTCTAATAAAAAATTAGAAATAACAAAAAAGCGGGATTTCAAAATCTCGCTTTTTTTTGTGAAAAAAAAATTAAAAATCCAATCGACAAAAATTAACGAATATAAGTCAAAATATCTTTGACAGCTGTCATAATTTTTTCGGTAATTTCTTCAATATATTCAGCGGTGGTCAAGCCGTTGATTACGATGTCAGCCGTTTGCATAGTGGGTCTGATGTAAATTTGTGCAGCCTGATTAACGTTTTCAAATTGCATATCAGCAGCATTGCCTGTTTTTCCACGAGTTGCTGCTCTTGAATACCAACGGTCACGAATAATGCT
>OMSS01000181.1 GCA_900313795.1 uncultured bacterium
TTGTTCCATTTTTTTTTTTTTTTCAAAAATACGACGAAGATTTTCGTTATGTTTTTCTTCATTTGTTTCAAGAGAACGAATTTTTCTCGGAGCTCTGCCTTTTGCACCGGATAAACACCAACTGCTGTTATCAATTTCGGGGTATGGATATTTTCTAAATTCGGCGGGTTCCATCATTTGTCCCAAAAGTCCATCTGAAAGAAGAATTACAGGGTTTCTATACTTTTGAGAAAGATAAAACGCCTTGTGTGTCAAATCGATACACTCTTGAACAGTCGAAGGGGCAAGAACAGGAATTTGATAATCGCCATTACCTCCACCTGTAACAGCCTGATTGTAATCGCATTGCGAAGGATAAATATAACCTAGCCCCGGACCAGCACGCATAACGCTAATTACCACTAACGGCAATTGGTCTCCAACTGCATAAGACAAACCTTCTTGCATAAGTGAAATCGCACACGAGGACGACGATGTCATCGCTTTTGCCCCCGTTGCTGCCGCCCCGATAACCATATTTATCGAAGCAATTTCACTTTCAGCACAAACATAGCCTCTGTTTGCTTTTGGCATTATTTCACTCAAATATTCTCCAATCGCCGTCTGCGGCGTAATCGGATAACTGAAATAACAATCGCAACCTGCATCAAAGGCCGCTTGTGCTATGGCTTTGTTTCCTGTTATTAGTGTTTTTGCCATTACTTATAAACCTCTTTTATCGCTAAATCGGGACAAGAAATTGCACAACATTTGCAACCGATACATTCATTATTGTCATCTCTAAACTCAACTGTTAAATTACCAGTAAAGCCTGTTTTTTCGCTCTTTTGGATTAATCCTTTCGGACAAGCATCTATGCAATAATAACAAGATTTGCACTTTGAGTTATCGATTACTACATATCCCACAATTCACCTACAATTCATCTACAATTAAAATGTAACATTCATGGTATTTTTTATCATGGTATCTTGTATTAAATACTATGTCAAGTTTTATAAAAATCTAAACGAACTTTTGTAAATTTTTTAAGAAAAATGAGAAAAAAGGAGAAAATTTGTTGAATAAAAAAAGAACCGTCCTTTCGGGCGGCTCTTTTAAAAATTTGACTTAGTCGAAAATTAGTCGTCAGCGTGACCTGCTGTGCCAAGAACGTCACGCATTTTGTGCATAACCATTTCTTTAACTGCAGTTCTGCCGGGTCCCATATATTCTCTCGGATCGAATTTTTCAGGGTGTTCAATGAAGAATTCTCTGATTGTTGAAGTCATTGCCAATCTCAAGTCTGTATCGATGTTGATTTTAGCAACGCCGTGTTTTGATGCATAGTTGAGCATATCTTCAGGAACGCCTTGAGCGTCAGGCAAGTTGCCACCGAACTTGTTGCATTTTTCAACAAATTCTTTCGGAACTGATGATGAACCGTGGAGTACAATCGGGTAATCGCCGAAACCTGCTTCTTTAAGAGCATCTTTGATTTCTTTCAATCTGTCGAAGTCTAATTTTGCTTCGCCTTTGAATTTGTAAGCACCGTGTGAAGTACCGATAGCGATTG
Organism: uncultured bacterium; assembly: GCA_900313795.1. Taxonomy (GTDB): domain Bacteria; phylum Cyanobacteriota; class Vampirovibrionia; order Gastranaerophilales; family Gastranaerophilaceae; genus RUG841. The sequence continues at coordinate 1,556 of OMSS01000181.1, forward strand.
CGAGTGAATCACAACCTGTTTGTTTTACAAATTCAACAGCTTCGTGAACGTTAGTATATTTAGCATCTTTGTCAGAAACTTTAACGTCATCTTCAACACCTGCCAATTTACCGAGTTCAGCTTCTACCGAAACTCCTCTTTCGTGAGCGTATTCAACAACTTTCTTTGTTACTGCAACGTTTTCTTCGAACGGGAATCTTGAACCATCAATCATAACTGATGAGAAACCGCCATCGATACATGCTTTACAAATTTCGAAGTCTGCACCGTGATCCAAGTGAAGTGCAATCGGAACTGTTGTTGTAGCGAGTGCTGCTTCAACCAACTTAATCAAGTATGTTTGGTTAGCATATTTTCTTGCACCTGCTGAAACTTGAAGAATAATCGGTGAACGAGTTTCTTCTGCTGCTTCTGCAATACCTTGCAAGATTTCCATATTGTTAACGTTGTAAGCACCGATAGCATATCCGCCTGCGAGTGCTTTCTTGAACATTTCTTCTGTTCCTACTAATTTTCTTTCAGCCATTGTTATTTCTCCATATAACTTGTATGCTTTTACAGGCACAATATACAACAAACAAAAGTCGTTTTCAAGTGATTTTGTGGGCATGAAATATTTTTTTCTTATGAAGAACATTCAAAAAAAATTATTTTTGATATAATCAAATGAGAATAAGAGGAAAAGATTATGAAACACTTCAAAGGTTCTATATTGGTGACGATTGCTGGAATTATAACGGCATTTTTCTGGGGATTACAAAAACACCCTGGACATGCTTTTTTATGTGTCTTTATCGTTTTATTTTTATCAATTTTGGAAGTCACATTATCTTTTGACAACGCTGTTGTTAACGCAATGAAACTCGAAAAAATGACCGAAAAATGGCAACATCGTTTTGTCACTTGGGGTATTTTAATTGCGGTATTCGGAATGAGATTTTTATTCCCCGTAATTGTCGTCGCAATCTTTGCAGGACTTCATGTGTCAAGCGTTGTCGACCTTGCACTTAATAATGTTGAACAATATGCACATTATCTTTCACAATGCCATGCCCCACTTGTAACCTTCGGTGGTGCGTTTTTGTTTATGCTTTTCCTTTCTTATTTTTGTCACGAAGAAAAAGATTTGCACTGGATTGAAAAAATTGAAGTTCCTTTGCAAAAATTGCACATGGTTAAGTCGACTGAAGTTCTTGTAACATTGGTATTAGTTACGGTTGTTAGATTTTTGGTACCTGAATCAATCCAAAACCCTGTATTTTTCGCAGGTGTTTCTGGGGTAATTTTGTACCTTTTGATTGACGGTATAAGCAACGCCCTTGAACGAATTGCAGA
>OMSS01000047.1 GCA_900313795.1 uncultured bacterium
TTTCGGTTTGTGTTCGAGAGCAAGTTTTTCAACGTTGTCGTAATCGATTTCGCCGTATTCGTTTACGCCGTATGAAACGATGTTGAAGTACATGCCCGAGAAGTTTACAGGTGAGCCGTGGGTCAAATGACCGCCGTTTGACAAGTCCATACCCATGACCGTGTCTCCGTGCTTTAATGCGTATAAAAATACTGCCATATTTGCTTGAGCACCACTGTGGGGTTGAACGTTGGCATGCTCGACTCCAAAAAGTTTCTTAACTCTTTCAACCGCAAGGGTTTCGATTTGGTCAACAAGATCGCAGCCGTTGTAAAAACGTTTATAGGGTTTACCTTCGGCATACTTGTTTGTTAAAACCGTGCCTGCTGCTGCAATTACTGCTTTTGAGGCAATATTTTCACTTGCGATAAGTTCAATTGTATTTTGTTGTCTGATAAGTTCTTTATCAATCAATCCAGCCACTTCGGGGTCGGTTTCTTTTATAAAATCCATTTCCATGCTTTTCACCTGTTTTCTTTACTAATATTTTATATTAAACGAATTTAAATTCAAAATCGTCTGAAAATATATACGATTAAACGCTTTATAACGTTGATATTTTTTTTATAATCCGTAAAATAAATTCAGGAGAACGGAATTTGAAAAAATATTCATCAAAAGATTATTATGGTTTATTAGGTTTGACGTTTGAAGCAACGAAAGACGAGATAAAGAAAGCGTTTCGACGTGCTACGGTCAAATATCACCCCGATGTAAACAAGGACGGTGAGAAAATCTTTATGCAAATCAAAGAGGCTTATGAAGTTCTTATTGATGAAAATGAGCGTAAAAATTATGATTTGGTGATGGGTTTTGAGTTGAAACGCCGTCAAAAGCAGGCAGAAAAAGAATTTGCCCGTAAAAAAGAAGATGCTCAAAAACAAAAATATCATGGCTATAAGTACGATTACGGTCAAGAATATAAAAATACAAAAATTAACTCAGAAGCCCAAATGGCGGGCAGAAACAGAACTTCTTACCGCAGTGAAAATAAAAAAAATGTTGAGCAAAATAATAACGAAAAATATTCCGAAAAAAACTTCTCCGATACGATGAAAGACATTATTGGTAATCTTTTTCACGGAAAAAATAGCACAAAAAATTCCGAGGAAAAAATTCAGCCGAAAGATGGTGAAGATATTACCATGCCCCTTGAAATTACTTACAAAGAGGCATTAAATGGAACAAATCGAAAAATTAACGTTTTGCACACAGAAGTTTGTCCGATTTGCGAAGGAAAAAAATTTACGAATGGTTCGAAATGCCATTATTGCAAGGGAACTGGTGAAGTTTCTCTGCACAAAAAATTAAACGTAAAAATTCCGCCACACACCGAAAACAACAAAAAAATTCGTTTAAAAAATGAAGGAACAAAGGGTTTAAAAGGCGGAAAAAACGGGAATTTATATTTAGTAGTGCGAATTACAGACGATTCGTATTTCAAATTTGACGGAAACAATGTATTTTGTGAAGTTGAAATCAGCCCTTGCGAGGCTGTTTTGGGCGTTCAAAAGAGCGTTAAAACTCTTAGTGGGCTTGCAACCTTGAAAATTCCACAAGGAACTTCTTCGGGACAAAAATTCAGACTTGCCAAAGAGGGCTTGTTTGACGAAAATAGTAAAACAAAGGGTGACCAAATCGTTACTGTAAAGATAAAAGTTGATGAAAAACTCACAGAGCGTGAAAAGCGTCTCTACGAGGAGTTACGAAATATATCGGCAGGAAAATAAGGATAAATCATGACAACAGCACAAGTTAAGGAAATTTTTACTTCAATTCAAGGTGAAGGACATTTAGTTGGCTACACTCAACTTTTTATCAGATTTTGCAAGTGTGATTTTAATTGCACAACTTGTGACATTGATTACAAACCAGATGGAACGACGGATACTTATACCGCAAACTCCCTCGCAGAGCGTCTAAAGAGTTATGACAATCATAACATTCACTCGATTTGTTTGACAGGTGGCGAACCGTTGATGGAAGCAGCGTTTTTGAAAGAATTTTTGCGAAATATTACGCTTCCTGTTTACCTCGAAACCAACGCAGCGATGCCCGAGGCTCTTGAAGAAATTATTAATATGATTAAATATGTTTCGGCAAGCATAAAACTTCCGTCTGTCTGCGGTTGTAAGGATTGTTTTGATAAGCATGCCGAATTTTTGCGAATTTGCAAACGGGCAAGAAAAAATATGTATATGAAAGTCCCGTTTAACGAAAATGTCACGGACGAAGAAATCGACAAATGCGTCGAAATGGCAAAAGAAAATGATATAGAAATCGTTCTTCAACCTGTAACAAAAAATGGCAAAATCATTGTCCCGAGCCGATATTTGCCGGAAGTGTTGGAACGTTTCAGAAAAAAATATTGGCACGTTCGCTTGATTCCGCAAGTTCATAAAATTTTGTCGGTAAGATAAAATTAATAAAGTTGAAATAAGTCCTCTGTTTTTCTATAATGAAACACAGAGGATTTTTATTTACGAAATCCTAATATGAAAAAGAGGTTTAAATGACACTTACTGTTGCGATTGCAGGCAAAGGCGGAAGCGGAAAAACTACCATCGTAAAAAACATGACAAGCGTTTTTAGAGAAGTTTTTCCTGAAAAATCAATTTTACTTTTTGACAACGATTTGACTTGCGAACTCGGTCACGCTTATGGCAAAGACGTCCGAATGACGATTTACGGTATCAGAAGCGGCAAGCACGAATATAAAACCGGTATTCCCGAAAATATGACAAAACAAGAATACATCGAATGGGCTTTAGAAGATATCATTGAGCCTATCGACGATAATACCGATTTAATCGTTTCTTGGCTTTCTGCATCAAAGGATTGCCGCTGCCCGATTACAAAGCAAATCAACGATGCCCTCGTAAAACTCATCAATCGCTACGATATCGTGATTTTTGACTGCGAATTTGACCTTAAATACTTGTATCAACTCGTTGACATACCTATCGATATTACGCTTATCGTAACAAGACCGACTGAAGAATCTGCAAAACTTGCAGGAAGAATTGAAGAATATTCTGCAAAATACGCCGCTGACGGACAAATGGGCGTCGTCATCAATGCTGTAACCGGCGATAGCAACGAGATTTCATTCAAACTTTCGCAAGAAAATAATCTCTCTGTTTTGGGTGTTATTCCAAAAGATGAAAATCTTGAAAAAGCCACTGGCGAAAAGGATTCAGAGATTGTCAAAAATGCTATAAAACAGTTCTATTACAGGCTCAATATTCCACGAGGTGATTTGTCATGACAACAATTATGGACGGAAAAGCTCTTTCTGAAAAAATTTACGAAAAAATCAAATCAGACGTCGAAAAATTAGACCGTAAGCCGACTTTGGCTGTTATCCTCACTAAAGACAACGAAGCAGGTGCAGTCTATGTGCGAAATAAACAACGAGCATGCGAAAAAACTGGCATAAATTCGATGACAATTGAGTTTGAGCCGAATGTCACAGAAAATGAAATGCTTTCTAAAATAGATGAACTCAACAACGCCCCCGAAGTTGACGCAATCCTAGTCCAATTGCCTGTTCCCAATCATTTGGACACTGAAAAAATCTTGAATAGAATTTCACCAGACAAAGATGCTGACGGATTTCATTATGTTAACGCAGGTAAAATGTTTACAGGACAAATGCCCGCCTCTATTGCTTGTACGCCTAAAGGCATAATCCGATTGCTTGATGAGTATAAAATCAAACTTGAGGGTTTAAATGCCCTTGTAATAGGACGTTCAAACATAGTTGGTAAGCCCATTGCTCAACTTTTGCTCCAACGAAATGCAACCGTTACAATGGCTCATTCTAAAACAAAAAATCTTTCTGAATATACCAAAATGGCTGATTTGATTGTTGTTGCAATAGGTAAGCCAAAATTCTTAAATGGTGATATGGTTAAAGATGGCGTTGTTATTATAGATGTTGGAATTTCAAGAGTGGACGGCAAACTCTCCGGTGATGTCGATTTTGACTCTGTTGCACCGAAAGCCTCTTTCATCACCCCCGTTCCCAAAGGAGTCGGACCGATGACTGTTGCAATGCTTATTCAAAATACACTTGAACTTTCTAAATAACACTAATAGTGTTATTAATTGTATTCGCTGAATTTGCGACAAGTATATCTAAATAACACTAATAGTGTTATTTGTTGTGGCACATTGTGAAACACAAATAGTGTTTTTCTTAATTTTGTTCTTTGCTTTTTATGTTTTAGCCATTAACACAAATGGTGTCAAAGTGATAAATAATATTCTTTCATCAATTTTGCATCACCCTCAATGTTGGGGCTTTCGCTTATGATTACACCTTTTACGTCAAAGGTCTTAAATGCTTTGAGCAAATCTTTGTAGTTCATATCGCTTTCTTCAAGGTTCAAATGTTTCTTTTCGCCTTTTGTGGAATATTCAATGCCTGCAACATGTGCGTGGAAGTTTTCGAGTGCAAAATTGCCCAATTTATTTCCGATGAGTTCAAAGACTTTGCAAAATTCGTCGTAAGTGTTGTAAGCACCGCCCGAGCGGGCATGAAGGTGCGAAAAATCAACGCAAGGAAGAACTCTGTCGAACATTGTCGAAAGTTCAACTATTTCTTCTATATCGCCCCATTGAGTACCTTTACCAGTTGTTTCGGGGCGGATAAAGATATCGTTGCCTTCTTCGTTCAGAATGTTTGTAATAATTTCAGTTTGCTTTGCGACACGGTCAAAAACGACCTTTTTGTCGTTACCCATGTAAAAGGCAGCGTGATAGGTAATCGAGTACCCTCCGAATTGCTTTGCTGTTCTTGCTGTATCGAGGATTCGATTTACGCTTGCTTCAACCTTTTCGGGCTCTCTTGCGTTCAAGTTAATGTAAAACGGGCCGTGACAAGTAACTGTAAAACCTTCTGAAACCGCCTGTTTGATATCGATAACACTATCTGTGTTAATTCTTACTCCGTGGACAAATTCAACTTCAAGTCCGTCGAGATGGAGGTCATTTAATTTTTTGAAAGCGTTCTTATAGCCTTTGCCTTCGATAGATAGGGGCATTCCTGCCGTTAAAAATTTCAATTTGTCCATTATTCTAATATTTCTCCAATTTTACAGTTTGATAATTTAATAAATTCGCTTGCTTCGCCGATAAAGTATGAACCTGCTTGCAAAACGGTAATGTGTATAATTCCTTTTTTTGTTGCTACTCCGAGGTCGCCGTCTGTTGAGACTATTGTTCCGGGGTAAAAACTGCTGTCCCGTTTTTCGATGTATGCGGTGTGGACTTTTAGGTAATTTTGCCGATACCTTGTACCTGCGTTGATAAAAGGGTTTAAGGCTCTTATGAAACGGTCGATTTCGGTTGCAGGTTTATTCCAATTAATCAAGACGTCCTCTGAGCCTGATTTTATGGAAGGTGCTTTGACAAAATCACCTTGCGGTTGTGGGGTTCTGGTAATTTCTTCGCCCTTTTCGTATTTTATCAGAAAACGCAAAAGCATGTCTGCCGCTAAAAAATTTAACCTGTTAAAAACGGTTCCCATTGTGTCAGTGTTAAAAATTTCGACTCTTTGTTGAGTGACGATGTCGCCGGTATCAAAATGTTCGTCCATAAAATGGAGAGTAACACCGGTTTCTTTTTCACCGTTAATAATTACGTGAGAGTATGGGTTTCCTCCTCTGTATTTTGGTAACAATGACGGGTGCGTGTTGATAAATCCGTCTTTTGGGATATTTAAAAATTTCATTGGCAAAAGTTTGCAGTATGAGCAAACAATACCCAAATCAGGTTCTAAAGCCTTGATTTTATTGACAAAATCTTCATCAAGAACGGAGTTGTCGTAACTTATTACATTCAGTCCGAGTTGGTTTGCAAAGTCGAAAAAAAGTTTGTAGGTGTTGTCGTTCTTAGGGGGAGGAACGCAGCCAACGATATTGACGTGCTGAGCGACAAGTTTTGCCATGCAAATTAGTGCCATATCAGGCATTCCGACTAATAGAATTTTTTTCTTAAAGAAGTTTTGCACTGTACACTCCTAATCCTGCTGCGACCACGCAAACAGTTACGCTCAAAAGGGTATAAAGTAAAAAATCCGTGACTTTTCCGCTTGCCAAATAGTCTAAACATTCTGCGGAAAATGTTGAAAATGTGGTCAATCCACCGCAAAATCCGACTGTTAAAAATAGTTTTACGGTTGGAGAAAAATCTGTTTTAACAATGTTATATGTCAAAATAAAGCCTATGATGAAACTTCCGACGATATTGACGGAAAAAGTTGCTATTGGGAGCGTCAAATTGTGGTTTTTGCATAAAAATCCGACTAAAAATCTTAGAACTGCACCGATTCCTCCACCTGTAAAAATCGCCAAAAGTTTTAACATTCTTTCTCCTTTGAGAATATTTTATCGCAAAATTTGCATAATTTTAATATTTTATAATTTTAATGTTTGTATAATTTTGGGTGTGATTGCTTCCCAAGCATTGCCGTTAGGGTGTTTGTCTGGAAGTTGATATTGGCTATCATTAACGTCAATGCCTGTATATTTTTTTACGTCAAAAATGATAAATCCCATATCTTCTAACTCTTTCCATCTATTTGAGTAAAAAGTTGTCATATTCGCATATTCTGACGAATGTTTATCGTAATATGCAGGATTATTGTCGTTGAATGGATATTTGATTATGACAAATTTTATATTCGGATAAACTTTTTGTAAATTTTCTCTTGCTTGAACAAAATGTGCTTTTACAAAATCAAAATTTTCATCGTCATTAGTTCCGAAATGTTTTGGTGAGCAGAGAATATTTTTTGAAATATCGTAAAAGATTTTAAATCTGTTGAGATAATTTATAAATGGTGTTTTTTCTTCTAATCTGCCATTTTTAAGCACATAGGATAGGTAATAACAATCGGAATATTCATGTTCGATCCCGTATTTATAATAACAACTTCTGAATACATGGTCTGGAATATAGACGTACATTGCATAATCAGGAGTTTCTTTTATAATATTGTAAAAATCTTGGGTTTCGGTTTGGTATAACATTTGTCCAAAGCCCATTGCCGGTATTGCTTGATTATAGACTGTTCTTCCCGTTTTTTTTGACAATTTGTAACTTAAGGTATCTTTTTGATTTAAAAATGCTCCGTATGCAAAAGAACCGCCAAAGACAATAATTGAGCCTTTTGTTTTGTCGTTTCCTTCAACAGTATCTTTCATTGTTTCGTAATTGTATTTTAATAATTTTTTGAAATTGTATACACCTTTAAAGTACCTGTATTTGGGCTTAATATATGAATTATAAAATTCGATTTTTTCTTTGCTTGCATTTTGGTATTCTTTTTTGCTGTTATTATTTAACCTCTCATAGCAATACAGAGAATACAAAAAGTCTAAAAAAACAAATATACAAATGAAAATTATTATATTTATTGCAATTTTTAATAATTTCATTTTTAAGTCCTTTCAATTATTTTTATTTAAACATAAAATTATGATAAATCATAAAAAAATACTTCCAATTTTGGTATATTTTTACTAAAATCAAGTTACAAAGTGAGGTAAATTATGCTTGATATTAAATTAATAAGAGAAAACCCTGAAAAAATTAACGAACTTTTAAAAAGAAGAAATCCTGAACTTTCTATCGACAAAGTTTTGGAAATCGATGCGGACAGAAGAAAAATCCAAGCAGAGGCTGATGAACTTCGTTCGAAAAGAAAAAATGAATCTCAAAAAATCGGTCTGATGAAGAAAAATGGTGAAAATACCGATGCCATTCAAGAAGAAGTTCGTGCTTTGGGCGATGAAATTAAGGCACTTGAAGAAAAACAAATCGAACTTGATAACGCTCAAAAAGACTTGCTTCTCCACATTCCGAATATTCCCGATGAAACTACTCCTATCGGAAAATCGGAAGATGACAACCCGACTGTTTCAACTTGGGGCGAACCGACAAAATTTGATTTTGAGTTCAAACCTCACTGGGATTTGTGCGAAGAAAAGAACCTTGTTGACTTCGAAAGAGGGGTAAAACTTTCACAATCAAGATTTACTCTTTATCGTGGCAAAGGTGCAAAATTGGAACGTGCAATTATTCAATTCTTCCTTGATTTGCATACAGAAAAACACGGCTATGAAGAAATCTTGCCGCCGTTTATGGCTAACGCTGCAACAATGACTGGTACAGGTCAGTTGCCGAAATTTAAAGAAGATATGTATAAATGCGTAGACGAAGATTTGTACTTGATTCCGACAGCGGAAGTCCCTGTTACAAACATTTATGCAGGCGAAATTTTGAGCGAAGATGATTTGCCGAAATATATGACTGCTTACACTCCGTGTTTCAGACGTGAAGCAGGTTCTGCCGGTAAAGACACAAGAGGTCTTATCAGAGTTCACCAATTTAACAAAGTTGAACTTGTTAAATTAACAACACCTGAAACAAGTAAGGAAGAACATGAAAAGCTAACAGCTGATGCGGAAGAAATGCTTCAAAAATTAAATCTTCCATATAGAAAAGTAGCACTTTCTACAGGAGATATTGGTTTTTCTGCAAATAAATGCTGGGATTTGGAAGTTTGGATGCCTTCTTATAA
>OMSS01000224.1 GCA_900313795.1 uncultured bacterium
TCTTCAAAACCTGTTGTCAGTCTGACTTTTTCGTCAATTTTGATTTCGTTAATTTTTGAAATTTCACCAAGGTCAACGATTTTGGATTGTTTTGATTTTTCGTTTGATGAGGAAACTACTTCTTCGACAAAACTTGCCCAAGATCCACATTCAGGGCATTTGCCCATATATTTCGGGGTTTCATAACCGCAAGATTGACATACCCATTTCGTTTTTGTCGCCATGATAAATTCTCCTATATGGCGATTATATCACAGTTTTACTCTAATTTTGATTTGCGATTTTCAAGAAGTGAGGCATTTTTGTCAATGTCAATGATGATTTTTACCGCTAGTTGTGCCATTAAAATTAAGAAAGGATTTACCTGACTGCTTGTGTTTACAGACACCTGTGTTTGAGCATTATCAGGCTTTTTCGGTTTGTTTAATACCTCCTTCTTTTCAAAAGACATTTCTGTTTGAACGTTATAATCATTTGCCTCAGCCTTTAAAAGGTCTATAACTTCATCTTTTGGGAAAAGGTCGCCTGCTGTGATATTGAAATTGATTGTCGAATCAATTTTGAAAATTAAAACTTGAACATTGCCGAAGTTTACCGTCTGAATGAGAATCGAGACGGAATCTTCCCCTCCACCGCCTTCTTCGCCATTTTTTGAGGAAGTTCCTATTTCAATAGAAAAATTTTGTTCCCCAAGCGGAAGCCACGGCAAATATAGGAGCATCATATTTTTTAAAACTTGAACTTGTTGTGTGTCGGCTTTCGGGGTGCAAGCGTTTAGAATTGCAATGAGTTCGCCCATTTGAGAACCAGTTGCCATATTTCCTGTCGGGGCGAATTTTGCCGTCATATTGAAAAGTTTGCCAAGTGCTTCTTTTCCGTTTTGCTGCATAAATGCCATCATTTTGCTCAAATCCATTTGAGAATTCATCAAAAGTTGTGCAATATCAGCCTTTGACATCTGTGCAGCTGCCCGACCGTCAGCCATTGTTGTCAAAAAAGACTCAATATCTTTTTGCATATTCAATAAATCTTTCAAAACCAAACTCATTTCATTGGCTTGAAGTTGTTGTGAGGCTTGAAGATTGGCAAAAAATTGATAGAGTGACCTTGCTGATTGGTTAACGAATTGTTGGGTATTTTGGACAACAGCCTGTTGCACGACAGTGTTTACGACTTCCGCCGCAACTGCTTTTGCCGTGTTAATATTCGTGTTTATAAACCGAGCATTGTTCGGATTGAAATTTATACCTTCGCTCATAGTTTTACCTTTTTTATTATAATTATTTCAAACGTTATTTCAAATCTCGATTAAAAAAATACTCTGAGATGATGAGGTTATTTGGCGTTTACAAAACTTAAAAATTCTTAATGATACGTTAAATAAACGATGTAGTGATGCCGATAAAGGTATTAGACTTGTAGTCAAAAAGGAAGTGGTTCAAAATGTCGTTCGAAACGTCTCCTATAAGGATGCCGTACATTCAAAATCCTCAATTTGTCCAAAACAATGGTGGTGGCGGTAATTTGGGCTATATGCAGCAGGAAAAAAAGAAGAAAAAAGAGGAAGAAGAAAAGAAACTTCTTGCTGAAGATGATGCTGACGTTTTGCAATTAGATTCTGAGGCTGATTTCAAGGACAAGTTTGAGGAAGCCACAAAGGACGAGCCGTCAGCGGGTAAGTGGTTTGGAAAAATGGCTGAGAAAATTGGAGAAAAAATTTCTGAAAAACTCAATCCTCAAAAGGAAAATCCTTTTACGAATACGACTTTTTAAAATTTGATATGGAACGCTTCGATTATACCGTCAATGAAGAATTGGCAAGCAAGGGCGGTCAAGAGTACACCGAAAATACGGGTGAGTACGTTGATACCTGAGCGACCCAAAAATTTTGCGATGTAAGTTGCGTATCTGAATGCAACCCAGCAAAGCAGCATATTCAAGAATAATGCGACGATTACGATAATTTGATTAATCGGTTGTGCTTGATATTCTTTCATCATCAAGACCAAAAGTGTCATTGATGCAGGACCT
>OMSS01000103.1 GCA_900313795.1 uncultured bacterium
TCTTTTTGGGGTGAAAAAATTGATAAATTTAGGCTCAAGTTGCATTTATCCTAAAAATGCCCCAAATCCTATAAAAGAGGAATATTTGTTGACGTCTGAATTTGAAAAAACGAATGAGGCGTATGCACTTGCAAAGGTTGCGGCACTAAAGACTTGCGGCTTTTATAATCAAGAATACGGCACGAATTTTATTTCGTTGATGCCCCCGAATTTGTACGGCGAAAATGATAATTTTAATATGGAAACGGCACATTTGCTCCCAATGGTTGTGAGACGTTTCCATTTGGCGAAATTGTTTGATAACAACGATTTTGAGGGTATTAAAAAAGATTTTTCTAAAAATCCACTCGGTTGGGGATTAGATGAAAAAATAGACAAAGTTTCGATAGAAGAAATTTTGAAAGAAATTGGTGTTGAAAAGGGCAAAGTCACCGTCTGGGGCGATGGTTCGGTCTATCGGGAAATGATGTCGAGCGACGATGTTGCAGATGCTTGTTTGTTCTTTTTGAAAAACGTCAATGCTTCTGATGTCAACGATTTTGCGAATATTTCTTCCGTAAAAGAAATTCAACTCAAAGAACTTTTTGAACTTGTCAAAACGGTTGTCGGCTACGAGGGCGAAATCGTTTATGACAAATCAAAACCAAACGGCGTGTTCAAAAAATTGACGGACGGCACGAGATTATTTTCTCTTGGTTGGAAGCCGAAAATCGAACTCCGACAAGGGGTTGAAGATTTTTATAAAATGTATCTTCAACTATAAAATCAATTTTTTCTCTCTAACGTCCAAGTGCTGAAATCACCTCGTTTTTGGAAAAATTTGACTCTGTATTTTTCTTGTTCGGGAATGTCAATCCATTTGTGTTCCTCTTTTACGTTGAAAAGCCACTTTTTGGGGAAACAATTGTCTGTGTTCGTCGTGCAGTATGTCCAAAGAACGCTGTTGTTGTTGAGATGTAGCATAAAATCCTGTCCGTCGTTGAAAGTTTCGTAAAGATTTTCGTATTTTGTTTCGATATTGTCGATATCTTGCGGATAAACGCCGTTTTTCGCTTTGTAGTTTTTTAAATAGTTGAAAACTTTTTCGTTTTTAATCGAATATTCAAAAACTTTCGGAAGTGTCCCAAGTGTCGAATTTGTTGAGATTATCATGACCGAAAAACAAATTGCCGTGAGGGAAAGAATAAATTTTCGGTTTTTTAATTTCCAAAAAATTAAATAAACTAAAAATGTGATGGCAGAAATAATCGGTATTAGTGCAAAACCGAAAATCAGTGTGTAATTGAGGCTCGATTTTAATGTGGTATTGTTTGTGAAAATAATTGAAAAATAATACAAAAAATTTATGACAATAACAGGCAAACATATCGCTCCCGTCATCAAAAATAACGGTTTCCAAAAAGATTTTTCATCGGATTTGAAACGATTTTTGAGAACAACTGTCAAAATTGCCGAAATCGCAATAATTACGCATAAAATTAAAAGTCCTAAAATCATAAACACCTCATTTTTCTGTGATTATAACATATTTTTTACAAAATTTTAAAAGATTAAGCCGTGGCGAGGTTTTGTTACAATTCCCAAAATTCAGTTAGCGCGCCAATTCCCCGATAGGAGTGTGGATTTTTTCATAAAATACGCTAAAATAGATTTGTAGATAAATCGGAAAAATATTATGAGAAGAAACAGAATATTGACAGTCGCTTTGGCGGCAATGATTATGACAAGTGTCCCTGTCTTTGCGGAAACATACAACGATGTTGCACCGAGTTTTTATTTTACTCAAGGGCAAAATTTTTATAACGGTGGTCAATACTCAAGTGCCATAAAGTCTTTCAGAAAAGCACTTCGGGAAAATCCGCTTGATTCTTCCGCTGAAATCGGAATTATTAACTCTTACATTTCAAGAGCAAAATATTACAACGACTCTGTCAATATGCCCCAAAAAGCAATCGCTGACTTGAAATCAGCACTTTTCTATTTCGTATGCTTCGATGATACCTCAAAAAGCAGATATTCTGATGCCTACATCGCTGCCGTTGGCAGCCTTAATACGCTTGAAAGTGCTATGAAATCTGACATAACGGCTAACGGATTTGTTAAAACTGCAAAAAATCTTCGTGCGCAAGGTGAATTTGCCGCTGCGGGTTATGATTTTTACAGAGCAAAAGGTGATTTGAAAAATGCCGTTGTTGCTAACATTGGCTTAGGCGATGTGATGAAAATTTTGGGTAAACCAAAAGAATCCGTAAAATATTACGAAGCGGCGATGAATGTTGATCCTGACAACACAGATTTGCGACTCAAAATCGCCCGTGCTTACGAAGAATCAGGTCAATATGCACTTGCTGCGGAACATTACAACTATGCTCTTCAAAATTCTAACGAAAAAGAAGAAATTTTAAATTCTCTCGAGAAAATTTGCCGTCAACGTGTTGAACAAAATCCCTCTGATGCCGAGGCTCATTGCAATTTGGGTGTAATTTATCAAAAACGTGGATATTACGATAATGCTCTTGCTGAGTATGCTAAGGCGGATAAATTGAATCCAGCCTTGTTGACGTCGAAGGTCAATGCGTCCGTTTTGTATTATGATCAGAAAAAATACAAAGAGTCCGTAGAATCAGCAAACAACGCACTTTTGATTGACCCGAAAAACGTCAAGGCTCGTTTGCAAAAGGCGAAATGCTTCCAAGCACTCAGTATGTGGGAAAATGCTACGGAAGAATATAAAAATGTTTTAAAATACGATAAAACTAACTCGGAGGCTCAATTCGGGCTTGCGGATATTTATTCTAAAAACATGCCAGCCGAAGATGCTATTTCGACAATTCAGTCTGAAGGTATTGAACTTTCTCCTGAATTTTATGCACAAGCGGCGTACACGGCTCATAAAAACAAGGATATTCCGAAGGCAATCAAGTTTTATAAACTTGCAATCAATTCAAATTCGAATGATGTATCGCTTTATTTGAATTTGGGGCAAATTTACAACGGTCAGGAACAATACCCTGAAGCACTTGCGATTGCTGAGGCAGCAAAGCAAAAATTCCCGACAGATACTCAAGTTCAACAGTTGTATAATTCAATTAAGGCTCGATATACAGGTTCGATTTACGACACTGCGGCTGAATTTGCACAAAAAGGTGACTATGTGGCTGCAATCGAGAAATATCAACAAATTACCCCACAAGGCTACGACAGTTACGTCGGAATTGCGAGTGTTTATCAAATGCAAAAAGATTATCCTCGTGCTTTGGAATATTACAAAAAAGCACTCGAGAAAAAGCCTAACGATGAGGCTGTCTTGATTACTGCTGCAGGCATTTGTATTCAACAAGACAATTTGACGGAAGCACAAAATTACTTGAACAAGGTTCAAAATAAAAATTCTGCAAAATATAAGGAAATGCAAAATTACGTTTCTGCTCAAAATACTGAGGCTGAACTCAATAAGGCAATCCAAAAATATGAGGCTCAAGATTATAAAGGTGCTGAGGCGATTTTAACCCCACTTATCAACAAAAAAGTTGGCGGATATATGCCTCATTACTATCGTGCAATGGTCTATGATGCCTTGGGTAACTATCAAAAAGCAGTTGCTGATTACGAAGCAGTCGTCGCTAAAGACTCGACAATCGCACTTGTTTACTACTCTTTGGGCGTCGATTACGATAGTTTAGGCAATTTCGCTAGAGCAGTACAAAATTACAAAAAATTCTTAGAATTATCAAAAGGTGTCGATGATTACACAAAATATGCAAGACAAAGAATCCAACAATCTAAATAGTATTTCGATTGGAAATGTGAAAATTCACTCAAATGTAGTGTCTGCCCCAATGGCGGGCATTACCGATTATGTTTTGAGAAAATTAATCAGAAAATATTCGAAAGATTGCCTTTTGACGACCGAAATGATTAGTTCTGAAGCCCTTGTGCAACGTGAGGATTGCCATATTGTTAAGACTGATGATGAGGAAATTCCCGTTTCTTTTCAAATTTCAGGGCATAAACCGCACTTGGTTGCGAAATCGGCACAAATTCTTGCGGATAAGGCAACTATTATCGATATAAATATGGGTTGCCCCGTAAATAAAGTTATGAAAGCGACAGACGGGTGTGCCTTGATGAAGTCGCCTGATGTTGCGGCAAGCCTTGTTCGGGCGGTAAAGGAAGTTGTCGATTTGCCTGTGACGTGCAAGTTTCGGCTCGGTATTAACCAAAATTGTATAAATTTTATCGATTTTGCGGTCAAAATGCAAGAAAGGAAAAATGGAGGAAGGTGTTTTCGTGACCAAACGCTCCGACAATACCTTTGCTGTAAGCATTTACTTAGTATTGGCGCAGGAAATCAAGATTACTGAAGCTTTAAGAGAATGTCAAAAAAGTATCAAATTCATTCTCGACAAGAAGTATCCAAAATTGTGCCGCGAAGTCAACGTTTACGTTTGTGAACTCCGTGAAAAAGATATCAGGACGAGTCGCTTTAGCGACTACCTGGCGAAATGCGATGTCAGTTACGCCCTCCATTGGGGCGAGGCATGTGAAGCCCTTTTCGAATTTATCCCAAAAGTTCATCCGTAGAAATAGTATATACTAGATTGACATTTTACGCCAGATATGATATAATGAAGTTACTTTCACAACAACGTGAAAAGCGCACATTAAGAGAAAAACTTTGAAGGAGCAAATCCTTATTCTCTTTTGGCGCGTCTTTTGGTCATCAGCATTTTGAAAGGAAGGTGATTAGTATGACGACCAATATCAGAAGAATGTTCGGAAACCTGCTCACAACTTCAAAGTTTTTGAAGGTAATGAGCGCAGTATTAGTAGCTTGCATGCTGATCTCCCTGACAGCATGTGGCACAACAGCAACACAGCAGAATGCTACTGAGACTACAACTCAGTACGAAACTGAGGAGCACG
>OMSS01000004.1:0-3457 GCA_900313795.1 uncultured bacterium
TTTGGTAATCTTTGTAAATACATTGTCCAAATAGTAATAAAAAAGCCCTCTTAATGAGGGCTGAGAATTTTTTTGAGAGTGTGAGAGTTGTGAGAGTTTAATTTTGAGAGTTAATTTAAAATCTTTTTTAATTAGTTGAAGTGTTTGAATGATGTTTTAACGTTTGATTCAACCAATTTCTTTACTTGTTCTTGTTCGTTTGTTACTGCTTTAAGTTGAGTTTCAACCATCTTTTGTTGTTGGTCGAGTTTGTTTTGTGCAATTTCTAATTGGTTCATTGCCATTTCGTAATCAGCGTATGCTTGTGTGTATTGGAATGATGCTGCTTTATCTGTGTTTGCTGCTGAGTACATTTCCATTTGTGCTGCTTTTTTTGAAATTGCTTCTGATTCTTGGTTTGCAATTTGTTGAGTGTGTGCTGTTATCATTGTCAATCTGTATTCCAAATCTGCTTTTCTTGAAGTTAAAACATTCAATCTTGCTTGATTTGATGATAAACCCATTTTGATAACCTCATTCTCTCTACTCTTTTATAAAGTCTTTCCAAAAGAAAAAATTGCTTTTTTTGATATATTTTACGCAACAAAACTTAACATAATATCCTTCTCCCTTTGTTTGCAAGGGCTTTGGATAATTGCGTAATTTCCATGTATTCTCTTCGCAGATGTTTTTTACATCTACATATATATTAAGTATTTTCGTCTCTAAAAATTGCCTTTTTTTCTTGAATTTTTGGTAATCTTTGTAAATGCACAGTCATTCCGAAAGATTTATACCATCTTCTCTTTCATTTATCGTTACCCTCGCAATGACGGGAAATGCAAAAATTTTTAACCAAACTCTAACGGAGCGAAGTCCTTGTATTAAAAAAGCATTTAAAATGCCTATGCTATCTAAAACTTTCAGGGAAAAGTCCCCTAAAAAAGTATTATGTATGAAAAATTTAGCAGATTGATTTTTTCATTCTTTCGGCTTTTTGACCAGAGAGAATATTTTTCAATTTCATGATTGCCTGAGCGTGGAGTTGGCATACTCTTGATTCCGAAACTTCAATAGTTTCGCCGATTTCCTTCAATGTCATGTTCTTTTGGTAGTACAAGACCATTATCATTCTTTCACGTTCCGGCAAACTCTTCAGCGCCATTTGCAATTCTTTTTTAGTATCTTTTTCTTCAAGTCTATCAAGCGGATTGACAGAGTTTGTATCTTCAATCGTATCAATAATTTCAATACTTTCGTCAGAAGAACCTTTTTTGTCATAAAGTGAGCCGACAGTTGTTGTTTCTGCCAAAATCGCATCGACTTTTTCTTTTTCAATACCCAAAACTTCGCCGATTTCAGACGATGTAGCAGGTCTGCCGAGTTCCTGACGTAATTTTTCTGCCGCTTCTTTTACGTCTTTAATTTTTTTTCTGGTGCTTCTTGGCATCCAATCTTGTGAGCGGATTTTGTCAATGATTGTGCCTCGAATACGTATGTTTCAAACCTTGCACCTTTGTCGGGCGAAAATTTTTCAATAGCGTCAATCAAACCCTCAACGCCGTAGCCCGTAATATCATCTGCGGAAAATGATGGTGGCAAATTGCCCTTAATACGACCTATAACGAATTTTGTGAGGTACAAATATTGGATAATCAACTGATCACGGAGTTTTTTATTTCCTCTGTCATCAAAAAACGCATACCAAAGTTTTTCGAGCTCTTCCGTCGAAAGTCTTTTTACTTTGTTATATGAGTCTGTACCGAATCCGTCTGTCATTTAATTTAAGGGAATAACCCTTCCTTCCACCAAGTCTCATTTTACGTTCTAATTCTACGGCATAATGAGATTTTTTTTATCCTATATTAATAGGACTTTTTTAAGATATGTTACACAAAAAATAAAATATTATCAACTGCCGAATTTTCTAATCCTATTTTTGTTTTGAAAAGTCAACTTTCAAAAACAAAGCAAGTTGGATTACCAAAAACGTAACAAGTACCACAAATTGAAGCAAATCAGCGGAAACAGAGTGTTTTGCCTGAACCAAAAGTTGTTTGTATAACACGCTTTTGGTGGCAAAAAACAAGAAATTTCGCTTAAAATTAACTCAATAATTGCGATGATTAGCTTGTATCAAGCACTTGGCGGTGTTGATTTTACCGAAAATCTGTAAATCACTTTACATTCGGGAAAAGTTTTATTTTTTATGATAAAATCATTATCAAAAGGATTTTAAGATGTTTTTAACTAAAAAATATATGGAAAAAAAATTTTCCAAATTACCTCCCGAACATTTCGGAAAATGGCGTGCAATCTCGTATTGGCTCATTTTGCACGTTTTTTTGGGAAGTTACGTCAGATTTTTATATAAAATTGAAGTTATTGGAAAAGAAAAATTGAAAATGGACAAGCCGTATATCGTTGCGGCAAACCACTATTCGAACTGGGATCCGTTCATCATCGCAATGGCAAGCGACCAATTTTTGGCATTTATGGCAAAAACAGAATTGTTCGATACGTTTTTCAGCAGATGGCTTATGGACTGGTGCGGTGCATTCTCTGTAAACCGCTCGAAACTTGAAGTTTCTACCATTAAAACTGCCATTAACGTAAATAAAACTTTTTGGAAATTGGCTATTTTTCCACAAGGAACTCGTGATGCGAGTGGAAAAATAAACAAGGTTTCAAGAGGATTTGTTGCACTTGCAAAAGCAACAAAATCAGACATCATGCCCGTTTCAATCACTTATACAAACCCGAAATCGACAGGTTTTCATAAAGAAAAAATCACAATCAAAGTTGGCGACCCGATTCCATACGGAGATGCTGACGAGACGATGAACAAATGGTGCGAGGCAATCTCGGCTATGTCAGGGCTTGAATACGAACCCGCATAACAAAAGGACAACACTATGGTCAATAAAAATGATAACAAAGAAAAAGAAGTAAATTACGCAAGAATTGACGTTTCCCGTTTGAATTGGAAAACTTATCTCTGGCAGTTGACTTCAACGTTTTTGATAGTTTTACCAGTCACGAGATTGTTCTACAAAATTACTATCAAAGGACGTAAAAATGTGCCGAAAAGACGTATAATTGTTGCACCAAACCACATTTCATACTTTGACCCGCACCTTTCGTTCACCGCTGTACCTCGACCAATGACGTTTATGGCGAAAAAAGAATTGTTCGAAACGAAAATGAGAGACGCAATCCTTTCGTTGGGTGCATTTTCAGTCAATCGTGAAAAACTCGAAATTGCAACAATTCGCTCGGTAAAAGATATTTTCAAAACAAAAAATTGGAACTTGTGCATTTTTCCTCAAGGTGGAATTCGCAAAGACAGAAAAATCCATGACATCAAAGGCGGATTTGTTGCGATTGCAAAAATGGCTAAAAGCGACATTCTCCCTGTCGGAATCACTGGCACTGAAGAGTTGAAATGGGATATTTTCCACCGTGGTCACATCAGAGT